>JACQTN010000099.1 GCA_016210785.1 Armatimonadota bacterium | reverse complement strand
TCCCCGAAGTGCTCGAAGAAGCTGCTCACGATGGCGTATCGCCCCGTCTTGCAGACGGCGAAGCGGTCCTCCAGGCGGTTGATGCCGCAGTCGCGCGGGCACATCATGCATTCCCGCAGGGCCTCGACCGCCTCGGCGGCGCGCCGGCGCAGCTCCGCCGCTCCCCGATTGAGATCGGCAGGGGAGAATCCGCTCGAAGGCAGGAAGAACTCGGCCGGCACCGTCGGCATCGTGCTCTCTCCACTCAATATTCTACCAGAGAGGGATCCCGCCTCAGGGCATGATGTAGATGGCAGTCAGGAGCAGGATGAGGAACGCCGCGCTGGTCGCCAGATCGACAACCCTGACCGCCGGCTCTTCCTCCCGGGCCTGCACTCTGCGGCGGACCCACTTCTTGAGGATGTCTTCCAGCGGCCCGACGATGATGACGGACACGGCGATGAGCAGCGCGGGCGTGTGGCCGGACAGGCCCCGCTTGAGCCCATACAGGATCACGGCGATGCCGACCACCCAGTTCACCAGGTACAGAACGCGGATCAAGGTATTCAGGCCGCCTCCCCCTTTCGTCCCGCGCATCTCAGGACCCGACGCGCTCGGGACCTTCCTCGCTCCTCATCCCCTGCGCGTCACACTCTGACCAGCCCCAGCACCACCTCGTGGCCGTCCAGCTTGAGCCGCTTGCTGGTCATCGCCTCGCCCTTCCCCGTCTGCACCTCCACCGCCAGCGTCTCCTGGGCGATGTAGGCCTGGAAGCCCCGCACGACCTCTTCCACCGCGGCGGGCCCCTGGCAGAAGAGGCGGATGCGATCGGCGATGTCCAGCCCCGACTCCTTGCGCAGTTGCTGCACCTGATGGACCAGCTCGCGCGCCATCCCCTCCCGCGCCAACTCGGGCGTCAGGCGGGTGTCGAGCACGATCGCCTCGTTGCCTTCGATGGCGGCGGCGAAGCCCGGCTTCTCCACGGTGCGGATCTCCACCTCCTCCGCGGAGACGGTGACGGTGCCGTCGGGAAGATCCAGCGTGACCTCTCCTTCCGCAGTGAATTTTCCGCTCAGCGCCTGGGCGCTCTGCGCCTTCAGCGCGTTGACCACGTCCGGCAGCCGGCCGCCCAGGCGCGGGCCCAGCCGGTCAAAGCGCGGGCGCAACTCCTGGGACAGGTAGGTGCCCGCGTCGGCGACGACCCGCACCGACTTCACGTTCAGCTCATCGGCGATGTGTCCCAGCAGCTCCTTCAGCCGGGGCAGCGCGGGATCCCGCGTGACGAGCAGCGCCTCCGCCAGCGGCTGGCGCACCTTCAGCGTCCGGCGCATGCGCACGTTGCGGCCCAGCGTCACCAGGCGTCGCGCCGCCTCCATGGCGTCCTCCAGCCCGGCGTCAACGAGCAACGCGTCGGCCTCCGGCCAGTCGCACAGGTGCACACTCTCCGGCGCCTGCCCGTCCACCGAGCGCACCAGATCCTGGTAGAGTGCCTCCGCCAGGAAAGGGGTGAACGGCGCCATGAGCTTGCTCAGCGTCACCAGCACCTCGTACAGCGTGTGGTAGGCACTCTGCTTGTCCCGGTCGTTCTCCGTCTTCCAGTAGCGCCGGCGGCCGCGCCGCACGTACCAGTTGGAGAGGTCGTCGGTGAAGCGCTCGATCTCGCGCGCGGCCGTGGTGACATCGTACGCCTCCATAGCCGCGGTGGCGTCGCGCACCAGGCCGCGGAGCCGCGAGAGCACCCAGCGGTCGAGCAGTGCTCGCTCCCGCGGGGCCACGGCCGGCACCGCCTGGGGGTCGAACCCGTCCAGGCGCGCGTAAGTGGTGAAGAAGACGTGGACGTTCCACAGGGTGAGCAGGAAGCGCCGCAGGACCTCCGTCACCATCTCCGGGCCCAATCGCTTGGGGATCCCGGGCGGGCTGACCGCGAAGAAATACCAGCGCAGCGCGTCCGCGCCCTGCTCGTTGATGATGGACCAGGGGTTGAGCACGTTGCCCCGGCTCTTGCTCATCTTCTGGCCCTGGGCGTCCAGCACCAGTTCCAGACAGACGCAGTTGCGGTAGCAGACCGAGCCGAAGAGGAGCACGGCGATGGCGTGCAGGCTGTAGAACCACCCGCGCGTCTGGTCGATCCCTTCGCTGATGAAGTCACCGGGGATGGAGCGCTTGAACTCCTCCTGGTTCTCGAAGGGATAGTGCCACTGCGCCACCGGCATGGCGCCCGAGTCGAACCAGACGTCGATGACCTCGGGCCCGCGCTGCATCTCCCCGCCGCAGCGCGGGCAGCGCAGGATCATGTCGTCCACGTAGGGCTTGTGCAGCTCGAAGTGCGCGGGCAGGCGCACCGCCATCTCCCGGAGCTCGGCGATGCCGCCCACGCAGTGCTGGTGGCCGCATCCCTCGCACGTCCAGACGGGCAGCGGCGTGCCCCAGTAGCGGTCGCGGCTCAGCGCCCAGTCCACTACGTTCTCCAGCCAGTTCCCGTAGCGGCCCGACTTGATGTGCTCGGGAATCCAGTTGATCTGCTCGTTGGTGGCCAGCAACTGGTCGCGCAGCGCCGTCACGCGGATGAACCAGCTGGTCTTGGCGTAGTAGAGGAGCGGCGTGTCGCACCGCCAGCAGAAGGGATAGGTGTGCTCGTAGGTGGTCTCCCGGTAGAGCAGGCCGCGCTGCTTGAGATCGGCGGTGATCTTGGGATCCGCCTCTTTCACGAACAGGCCATGCCACGGCGGGACCTCGGCGCTGTAACGGCCGGTGAGATCCACGGGATGGAAGACGGGCAGGTCGTACTGCCGGGACATCTCCATGTCGTCCTCGCCGTAGGCGGGGGCCAGGTGGACAATGCCCGTGCCTTCCTCGGTGGTAACGAACTCGCCGGGGATGACGTACCAAGCCCGCCTGTCCGTCTTCCCCTTGAAGAAGTCGAACAGCGGCTCGTACTCCCACCCCACCAGGTCCCGGCCCCGCATTTCCTGCAGGACAGTGTAGGGGCCGGTCAACGCGAACTCGAGCAGATCCTTCGCCAGAATCAGCTCTTCCTTGCCGTGGCGCACGTGGGCGTAGGCGGCCTCCGGGTGCACGGCGAGGGCGACGTTACTGGGGAGGGTCCAGGGCGTGGTGGTCCACACCAGGAAGGCGACGCCCGGTCGCCCCGTGATGCGCATCCGCACGTAGAGGGAGGGGTCCCTGGTCGTCTCGTAGCCGAGGGCGACCTCGTGGCTGCTGAGGGGCGTGCCGCAGCGCGGGCAGTAGGGCACGACCTTGTGCCCCTGGTACATCAGACCCTTGTCCCAGATCTGGCGCAGGATCCACCAGATCGACTCGATGTAGTCGTCGGTGAAGGTGATGTAGGGGTGATCCAGGTCGAGCCAGAAGCCGATGCGCTCGGTGAGCTTGCGCCACTCCGCCTCGTACCTGAAGACCGACTCCTTGCACTTCTCGTTGAAGCGGGCGATCCCGTACTCCTCGATGTCACGCTTGCTGTTGAGGCCCAGGGCCTTCTCGACCTCGAGTTCCACCGGCAGGCCGTGCGTGTCCCACCCGGCCTTGCGCGGAACGAAGAAGCCGCGCATGGTCATGTACCGCGGCATGATGTCCTTGTACGCGCGCGCGAGGACGTGGTGGACGCCCGGGAGGCCGTTGGCCGTGGGCGGGCCTTCAAAGAAGACGTACGACGGCCGGCCCTGGCGGAAGGTCATCCCCTTCTGGTCGATCCCCCGGTCCTTCCAGAGCCGGAGGACGCGCTCCTCTAGCTCGGGGAATTTGATGGTGGTAGAGAGTCTCGGAAACATGGTCCCCTCCCGGCTGTCGCCCGGCGGCCCGCGGGCTCACAATGGCCCGAGAAATGAAAAAAGCCCCTCGTCAGGGGACGAGAGGGCGCTCCCGCGGTACCACCCTTGTTCCTCCACGCGCGTTCTCGGTACGCGTGGAGGCTCTCTTACCCGGTCACGGCGGGCACCCGGCGGACTCTACTGCGCGGCCCGCGCGCCGCACTTCGCGCCGCGCCGGCCCGGTTCGACCCGCGGCTCAGGGGTGATGTTCGGCAGGCCGTGCCCGTCGGCTTGCACCTGGACCCGACTCGCTTCGCCGGGGTGAACTGCTCGCCCGCGGCTCAGGGCACCGGCCCGCGTACTTTCCCCTTCATGGCCCATCCTGCTCGAGTTTGACGCGATTCTAGCACAAGGGTTGAAGGGGCGTCAAGCAAAAGACAAGAATGGTTGGGAAACATACGAGATATGCGCTACTCCTGGTTGCGAGCGCGCCTGACGCTTGATGCGCTATCTGTAGAAACATCCCATGCTCCTCGGCGGTTCCCGCGTAGGTCGTTATCCTCTATCGTGCCACCTCCGCCTCCATAGACCCACACCGCGTTATAGCCATTCCTATTGATGCGATTGCGCCGCAAGGTGAGGTTCCCACCTGTCGTGATTGATACCCCGGCATAGGCGTGGCCGAAAATGTCAT
>JACQTN010000098.1 GCA_016210785.1 Armatimonadota bacterium | reverse complement strand
GGTGTACACCAGGGCGAAGCCGCGCGCCGCCAGCACCTGGAACTCGTGGAAGAATGCCTCGCCGTAGGCCGCGTGCGGGCCGCCGTGAATCTGCAGGATGGTGGGGTAGCGGTCGCTGGCGCGGTACCCCACCGGCCGCATCACCCAGCCGACCTCTTAGAGGCCGCCGGCGCCCTGGAACTCAAATCGCTCTGGGACGCTCATCTCCACCTGATCCAATAGCGGCGCGTTCAGCGCCGTGAGACGGCGCAGCAGATCCCCGCCCAGCGCGGCCCCATCCCCGCGGGCCTCCACCTCCCCTGCCCAGACGTCGCCGGGCACCAGGGGATCGCTGATGGCCAGGGCCACGCGCCCGCACGTCCGATCGAAGCTGTAACCGTAGATGTCCCGGCGGCCCTCGGTGAGGATCCGGACGCTGCTGCGCGCTTCGACACCTGTCCTGGGCGACGTTCGCGTCGACGCTTCCCTGCCCTCCGACCCACCCGAGAAATTCGTACTGCGAATTTCCGGGGACCCCGGGATCCGATCAGCGGCGAACGGAGGCGAAGGGGGAGAGGGCTGGGATGGGGGGAAAGCGGGGACCTCGACCGCGCAGACCTGCGTCGTCCCGCCGTCCGCCACCAGGCACAGGATGCGGCGGCCATCGGGCGTCCAGGTGGGCACGCCCGGGGAGGGATGGGCGCGCATGTCGCTGATCAGGTGATGGCTGAAGCTGCGGTCATATCCCGCGGTCAGGTTGACGGGATCGGCCGGACCCGCGTCCCCGTCCGCGAAGGCAATCCACACGCCCATGTTGGTGGCGTTCATGCAGGCGTTGTCGTGGCCGAAATACGCGATGCGCGATCCGTCAGGCGACCAGGACGGCGACTGCACGGGCCCGAGGCTCCGCGTCAGACGCCGCGCCGCCCCCGCCGCGCCGATTTCCGTGACCGGGACCACCCACAGGTCGCTGACGTTGGTAAAGTCGGCGCCCCGATCAGGGTTCGCCACGTATGCCAGCAGGCGGCCGTCGGGCGACCAGGCCGGGTCCAGGTGGTCGCAGGTCTCGGTGGTGATCTGGACGCCGGCGCAGGCGTCCGCAGCCGCGGCGACGATGAAGATCTGCTTCCAGCGGCCGTCCCACAGCCCCTCGCCGTCAGCCTTGTAGCGCACGCGGTCCACGACCCGTGGCTCCTCCGGGTCGTGCCTGGCGCCCGCTTTGGCCGAGTAGGCCAGCCAGCGGCCGTCGGGCGACCAGGCCGGCGCGGCGGCGACGGGGGGCCCGTCGGTGACGCGCTGCGCCTCGCCGCCGTCGGCGGGGATGACCCAGACGTGTTTCTCGCCGCTGCGGTCGGAGACGAACGCCAGCAGCCGGCCGTCGGGCGACCACCGCGGCGACGCGTCCCGATGGGCGCCGCGCGTGTGCTGGCGCGCCTCCCCTCCGTCCGGCGACGCCAGCCACAGGTGTGAACGGTACACGTCGGCGTCGCGGTCGATCACCGTGACGACGAACGCCACGCGCCGGCCGTCGGGAGAGACCTGGGGATCACCGACAAAACGCAGCGCGTAGAGGTCCTCAATGGTGATGGGACGTCGAGAGGTCATCGCCGGCCTCCGGTTCCGCGTGACTCGTGCATCATGACGGTTATGACGGCGCGGGGATGTGCCCCTGGTCCATCAGGAGCTGGGTCACCTCGCGGGCCTGCCGGATCATGGTCGTGGCCTGCTCCAGCAGTTGATCACGCGGCAGGCTGATGCGGGCCACGCCCTGCTCGATCGCCTTGACGCCCACCGCCGCGGCGGCCCGCGGGTACGCCTCCCACTCGCTCATCATGGGCATCACGTATTCCTCGTGGATGCCCTTCTCCTGGGCACAGCGGCCCAGCTCCTCCGCCGCCGCCACCAGCATCTCGTCGGTGATGGTGCGCGCCCGCACGTCCAGCGCGCCGCGGAAGATGGCGGGGAAGCCCAGCGAGTTGTTGATCTGGTTGGGGAAGTCGGAGCGCCCGGTGGCGACGATGCGCGCGCCCGCCTCCTTCGCCTCCCACGGCCAGATCTCCGGCACCGGGTTCGCCATGGCGAAGACGATGGCGTCCTTCGCCATCCCCTTCACCCACTCCGGCTTGATGACGCCCGGGCCCGGCTGGGAGAGGCCGATGGTCACGTCCGCGCCGCGCATCGCCTCCGCGATGCCGCCGGAACGCTGCCCGGCGTTGGTGGCCAGGCACATCGCCCACTTCTCCCGGTGCGTGTCGCGGACGTCCGTGCGGCCGCGGTTGAGAATACCCCGGCTGTCCACCATGATCATCTTGCCCGGCGTGGCGCCCGCGCTGATGAGCAGGCGCGCCGTGGCGATATTGCTGGCCCCGGCCCCGATGAGGGCCAGGGTCGCGTCGGAGATCTTCTTGCCGACCACACGCAGCGCGTTGAGCAGCCCGGCCAGCGTCACGGTGGCCGTGCCCTGCTGGTCGTCGTGGAAGACAGGGATCTCCATCTCCGTCCGCAGCCGGTCCAGGATGTAGAAGCAGCCGGGGTGGGCGATGTCCTCCAGGTTGATGGCGCCGAAGGCCGGCTCCAGCAGCTCCACGGTGCGCACCAGCTCGTCGGGGTCCTTCGTGGCCAGGCAGAGCGGGACGGCGTCGACGCCGCCCAGGTACTTGAACAGGAGCGCCTTGCCCTCCATGACGGGCAGGCCCGCCGCCGGCCCGATGTCGCCGAGCCCGAGGACCCGGGTGCCGTCGGTGACGATGGCGATGGTGTTGGC
>JACQTN010000097.1 GCA_016210785.1 Armatimonadota bacterium | reverse complement strand
GTGGCAACTCTCACAGTGAATGGCCCAGACCTCGCGCTTATCCATGTCGACGATACCGACTGCCGCCTGCCGGAAGTGAACCCTTTGAAAGCGCGCCCGAAGAGGCGCCACGATGTGTTTGGCCTCGATGGAGCCGGATGGCACCTCCGGGAGCAGGGGGGTGAATAGCGAAAAGTTGTTCCGGTCCATGAGGAGGATCTGGACGTTGTCCTCGGGGCGCAGGTGCCTCTCCAGCCAGGAAGCCGCAGAGACCCCGGCAAAGCCGCCGCCGAGGATCAAGATCCGCGTGGGGCCCGTCATCCTCTTATCCTGCCGCCCGCGTGCAGGAACGATGAAATGGGCCACACAAATTCCCCTGGCATGGCCTCCCTCCTCATTTACCCAGACTACACGTATGATAGACAGTCGTCCATCGCCGGGCTGTAACAGGACTTACACTGTCCACGCGTTCACCCTGCCCCCGCACCCGCATTGGCCTCGGACGCGGCTCCCGGCGCCAGCCTCCCCGCAACAGAGGCAGATCGCCCCGCTGCCGAAGCCCTCGCCATCAGTGCGCCAGTCGGAGTCGGAACCTCCGCTCGCTGGAAGACTGGTGACCTGACGGCATGCCGGTCTGGACCGGGGGCGTGGATGTGGCGCCCGGCATCGCCCGGCTGGCAGGCGCGCTGGAGCAGATGCTGAATCGTGAGTACCTGGTCGCAATGGCGAGCCAGCTCGGTCAACACGGCGTACTCGATGGGGGTGAGGCGGATCTCTCGGTCCCTCACCATGACGCGTCGCCGTGAGACATTGATACTCAGATCCCCGCAGCTGAGCTCCCTGCGCCTGGCCGGAAGCGGAAAACTGCCGCCCGATCGACGCAGGACCGCGCCGACGCGGGCGGCGAGCTCTTCCAGTCTGATTGGCTTCACGAGATAGTCATCCGCCCCGGCATCGAGGGCCGCGACAACATCCTCCTCCTCTCCCCGGTCGCTGAGGACGATGATGAGGGCAGGAGATCGCCCGCGCAGCAGCCTGCACCCGGATCCGCCGTCCAGCCCTAACGCTGGGGGATCAAGGAGGACCAGGTCGACGGGAGCCTCCGCCATGGCCAGCGCGGCGTGGTCATCGCTGGCAACATCCATCCTGTAGCCCTGCCGCGTGAAGGCGGGCTCTACGGCGCGACGGTCTCCGCGTGTACCGGCTCTGAGATCCCCACCAGCGACAGTTCGCCGAATAGGGCGCCGGGATTGAGCAGAGTCATGATCTGCTCCTTGCCTGCTGGCGAGTACCTGGAGAGCTTCACGCAGCCTTTCAGGATCAGATAGATGAGATCGCCGTGAAGCCCGGGAGTGGCGACGACCTGGCCACGGGTGTACTGACGCAGAAGAGCGCGTTTGGCCAGGCGGATGATCTCCTCGTCCGGGATGTCCGCGAAGAGGGCGGTCTGCCTCAGACACCTGAAGGTAGTGCGGACCACGTTGAGCATACGCTCAACTCCCCCGGGCCACGCCGTGCACCGGCAGGTAAGCGCCCGCCCTCGCTCTCCGACGGTCATGGCCCCACGGCGCTTCCCCCGGCGCCGGGGACGCTCGGCGACGTCTGACCTCAACAAATACCGTATACCCACACGTGGGTCTGGTCAACGCCAATGCAGAAAGGACACGGTGAAATTTCGGTGAAAAATGCGCGAATCTCTCAGGGCGCCATCTTTGAGCCCGCCGCCAGGCGGTAACCCACGCGGGGCTGGGTAAGAATGTAACGAGGCCGCGAAGGGTCGGGCTCGATCTTCACGCGCAGGCGGTGAATCACACCCTTGACATAGCCGTACGCTGCCACGTACTCCGGTCCCCAGGCACGTGAGAGCAGGTGCTGCACCGTGAGCACGCGGTCGCAATGGCGCGCCAGTTCCGTCAGGACCGCAAGCTCGATGGGCGTCAGAGTGATTCTCCTTCTCCCAACCGTGATGCGGCGCCGCGAGACGTCGACCGTCACGTCCCCACACTCGATCTCCTCGCTTCCGAGGGAAAACTCTACACCCGCCCGGCGCAGGACCGCCCGGATCCGCGCGGCAAGCTCTCTCAGACGGATCGGCTTCTGGAGGTAATCGTCCGCCCCCGCGTCGAGCGCAGCCACCAAATCCTCCTCGCTCCCTCGATCGCTGAGGACGACAATGGGAGCCGGGCAGCGCTGGCGCAGCACCCGGCAGGCGGTCGCCGCGTCCAGTCCGGCCACGTCGGGCTCCAGAAGCTTCAGATCGGGTGGCGCCTGGGCCACGGTGGCCAGCACCGCATCCCAGTCCCGGGCGCCGGAGACCACATAGCGGCGGCGCGTCAGGGTTGACCGCAGGGCGCGGAGCATGCCGGCATCCCGACTGATCACAAGAATACGCGCGTGTTTGTTGGTGCGGGAATCCCGCCGTGGAAGCAACACGCTGGCCAGTCCTCCATTTCGAATCTCAACCCCGTCTTGTGCTCCGCGAAATCTGACGGTCCGGTGCGGCCGGAGTCTGTGGCCCAAAGGACACCTCGCCCACGCGGGAGGGGACGCTGGACTCCGAACCGGACGATCTCGACGCGCCCGGCTGCGATGGAGATCGAGAAGCGCAGGGCCGCCGGCCCTACGCTAGGCTGCCGGCTGTTCTGCCTCGTCCACGCCCGCGCATCGCCCGTCGCCCGGCCGGCCGAACAACTGGCCCAACACTGCGGTGGCCATCGCCGCCACGGGCGCCGCGATGAAAAACCCCAGGATGCCCAGGAGCTGCCCTCCGACCAACAGGGTGACCAGCACCGTAAGCGGGTGGAGATGCAGGGCCCGCCCGAGCACGCGGGGGCCGATAACCAGATCGATCAGCATACGCACCAGCACGTACAAAGCGATGACCTTGAGGACCAGATCGGGCCCCCGGGGGAGAGCGATGAGCGCGGCGACGGCGCCAGCCGCCATTGGCCCCAGGTAGGGCACGGCTTCGACGATGCCGCTGCCCATGCCCAGAATCAGCGCGTGGGGCACGCCCAGGACCAGAAGGCCGGCCGTGGTGAGCACCCCCGCGATGGCGCTGAGGGCCAACTGCCCGTAGACGTAACCTGACAGCGCGCGGTAGCAGTTGCAGGCAAGGACGACGCCCTGCCCGCGATAGCGGGCGGGTAGGAGCGCGTAGAGCCTCTCCCGGATCAGGGGCGCATCCTTGACCAGGTAAAACACCAGGATAGGGATCACCACAATGTGGTGCAGGTGCGAGGCGAACCCCACCAGAGCCGCGGCGGAGCGGTCCAGCAGATCCACGACGGATTTCTCCACGCGGGCCCGCACCTTTCGATATACCCCGTCACCCAGGGGCGACTCCACATTCACGTCGCCGGCCAGCATGCGCTCCAGGCTCAGGGCAGACACCGGCGCCCTTGCGGCCAGGCTGCGGATCCCGTCACCGATCACAGGCGCCGCCAGGTAGGAGATCCCCCCGAGCAGCACCGCCAGTCCGAGGGCCATGGCCGAGACCGTCGCGCCGCGCGGCCATCTCAGGCGTCCGGTGATTCTGTCGGCGACCGGGTTGATCAGGCAGGCCAGCGCGAGCGCCACCAGGACGTCTACTACGACGGTCCTCAGGAAGTACAGGACCAACAAGACGGCGATGCCGCCGGCGAGTCTCAGGACGCGGTCATCGTATCTCACACCCGACCCCCGGTCAGAGCCTTAGTCTACCCTGGCTACAACGCGCCAGCCTCACCAAGTATTCCTGGGCCGTGACCCGTGGCTTGAGCCGAACGGCGCTTCCGAAATAAGGCGAACGTTTCCCACGTTCATGCATCTGGAAACGCTCACCGGTCGGATGTATCGACCGATAACGTCGGAAGGAGACGCCAATTCTCGGTGGGGCCATGATGATACGACTCGTGACGCTGGCTTCCATTCTGATCCTGGCCGTTGCCGCTGTGCCCGGCCATGCCCAGACCATGACGGCAGACCAGTTGCTGGAGC
>JACQTN010000096.1 GCA_016210785.1 Armatimonadota bacterium | reverse complement strand
GGCGTCCAGCGCCTCACACACCCTGCGGATGGCTTCCCGTCCCTCATACTCGTCGCCGTGCACGCCCGACACGGCGCAGAAGACCGGACCCGGGCGGACGCCGTGGGCCATGAACACGGGGAAGCCCACGGGAGCTCCTCCCGGCCTGGTCGCCACGGTGACAAAGTGCCGGCGCTTCGTGCCGGCTTCCACGGACACACCGTCAAACACGAAAGGCTCTGGCAACGCACTCACCTCCCGCCGGCGGCACGGGCCGGCCGCCGCTACTCCACCCTTGTGATGGTCACCACCTTGCCGCCCCGCGCGCGGATGTCCTCGAGACGCTCCGCGATGCGGTCGAGTCCCTCCACGACGGTGGCCCAGATGGTGCTCCCGTAAGCGCGGTCGCGAACAATCCCGTACCCCCGGGTGGTCCACCGGCGGGCATCTCGTCCGTAGTACAACGCGATCTCGCTGAAGGCGGCGGGGGCGCCGCGGCCCAGGTGGGGAGGCCGGAAGGCATACACCAGGTCTCCCGGCTGGATAAACAGTTGCCCGGCCTCGCGCTCGATGTCCACATAGTTGGGGCCGGTGAGCCCGGCGAACACCTGCCCACCGCAGAAGTTGGAGTGGTGGAATGTCAGGGCCAGCGGCAGCCGGTCCCACAGGGCCTGGCAGACTTTCGGAGATGCGCCGTCGTGCATGATGGCCAGCGCCTTCACCCCGTCGGCCTCGAGGGCCACGTGTCTGGGCATCCACAACCCCCCTGGCGGCTTACTCCATGCGAGAAAGCCTGAGCACCCCAAACCCCTCCCGCCGCATTCGCACGATTTCCGTGGCCACTTCGTGCAGGCCCTCGGTGACCGTGGCGAAGACGTTCAGGGGAAGCGGCACAACCGGCCCGTAGATCTGCGCGTCGCGCCCGTACACGAACCCGATCACCTCACGATGTCGCTCGGGCCCGCTCACCGCAGCCTGATGGGCACCCGTCGGCTGGAGATAGAATGTGAGGTCTCCGGGAATCGGGTAAATCGTCTGGTTTTCAAACGGGGCGTGGAGCGGTTGCGGCAGCGGCAGGAAGATCTCCGCGCCCCCCACGGTTGAGGGCAGAGCCTGCCCCTCCAGCGGGAGGGCGCGCCAGACCAGCTCCGCGGTCCTCGGCGCGTCGTCATCGAGGAGTTGGGCCACGCCCGTCGCCTGTCCGATGCTGATCCGTACCCGCCGCGCCATGGTTCTCCCCCGCGCTATCCCGGCAGAATCTCCAGATCTTGCGCCCCGTCCCATATCATCTGCTCACAGGCGGCCGCAAACTGTTCCAGGTTGTCGCCGATGGTGGCGAAGATGTTCACCACCTTGGGGCCTCTGGGGCTCCACGGTTGCGAGTCCCGGCCATATACGAGCCCGATCTCCGACAGCTCCAGATATCCATAGGGCCTTCCCCGGTCCAGGTGGGGGCCGCGCTCGTAGTAATACAGGTCGCCCGGAACAACATAGAGCGAGCAATTCTCCGGCTCCACGCGGAGAGGTGGCTGGAGGGGCAGAAAGACCTGCCTGCCCGACCAGATGTCGTGGAGGGAAGTCCCGCGGAGGGGGAGGTGCCGCCAGATGGCTTCGCAGGTGGTGGGGGCCAGATCGTCAAGGAGGCGGGCCCGCGCCTGGACTCCCTGCTTCGGGAACCTCACCACCACGTGTCTCACGGTTGGGACCCTCCTGATCGGACACTGAAGGACCCGCAGGTACAGACGCCGAAAGAGGACGCGATAAACGAAAAGGAATTTTGGTTACTGTGCCATTATCCTTGCAAAATAGGTATGCGATTCTGTTTTTCTCGCCAGAGGGACGGTTTCCTGCCGAACGTATTTTCACCTGGCGTTTGCGCCCAAAGAGATCAGGACCCCGTGCTCTCGCGCCTCCTACCAGATCTCCACCGGCCTCGAATACTCGGGCATCGGGTAGGACGGGGCGGGCACGAACGTCGCGCGCAACGACTTCATCATGACCGCCAGGACCGACGAACTGCACGCGCAGGCGCAGCAGGCGAGGCATCCCGCGTAGCGCGGGGCAACTCCGCGCCGCGCGACGGGAGGTGGGGCGAGTGCCGGCCCACGTGCGCGGCAAGGGGATGTGGATCTGGCAGATCCGGCGGTGCGAGGGCGGCGCGCCCCAGGCCATCGCGGACCGCGCCCGCGCCGCCGGGCTCACCCACGCCGTCGTCAAGATCGCCGACGGGCGGTCTCCCTTCAACGGCGACCTGCAGTCCCACGTGGCCGCGCTGCGCGCCGCGGGCCTCAAGGTGTGGGGCTGGCAGTACACGTACGGCGCCCACCCGGAGGAAGAGGCGGAGGCGGCCGCGTCCCGCGTCACGTCGCTAGGTCTGGACGGCTTCGCCGTGGATGCGGAGGTGGAGTACAAGGGCAATCCCCAGGCCGCCCGCGCCTACATGCGCCGGCTGCGGGCGCTTCTTCCCGGCCACGCGCTGGCGCTCAGCTCCTACTATCTGCCGGACTACCACCCGACCTTTCCCTGGTCCGACTTCATGGAGAGGTGCGACTTCTGCTGGCCGCAGGTCTACTGGTACAGCCGCGACCCGGTGGAATCGCTGGAGCGGTCCATGGCGCAGAACGCCCGGTTCGGCAAGGGCATCCTCCCCACCGGGGCCGCCTACCCCGAGGCGGCCAACGCCGCGCAGATCCGCCGGTTCCTGGAGGCGGCGCGCTCCATGGGGCTGGACGGTGTGAACTTCTGGAGCTGGGAGCACGCCCGGTGGGAGATGTGGGAGGTGATCGCCGGGTTTGCCTGGCCGGTGCCGCGCCTGATCGTGGCGGTGGAGAACGCGTCGGGCGACTTTGACTACCACCCCGTGCCTGGCGAGTTCACAGGCAGCCAGTTCCTGGTGCGTTCCGCAGACCTGGCCGCCGTCGTGGGGAGGACCAGCGCGGAGACAGGCTGGACGCCGGTGCGGGAGGCGCTGGCGGCGCTGGGCGTGGAGGCCCAGTTCGTCACGCACCACCTCAACGACCCGGAGAACCCCCGCGTCTATGTTTTTGTCGCCGGGTCATGAAACCTGACCCTGCTGCGGACGGCGGCGTCGACCGCGGAGGGTGCGGCGTGGCGAGCCGGTCATGACCGCCATGTATCGCTACGAGATCCTTCCGCGTGCCGTTCCCAGGACCGGCGAGAAGTATTTCGAGATTCTGACTCAGGCCGTGTTCCAGGCCGGGTTCTCCTGGAAGGTGGTGCGGGACAAGTGGCCGCACTTTCGGCGGGCATTCAGAGATTTCGATGTGGACGCGGTGGCGCGGTTTCGACTCGAGGACGTCCTGCGGCTCCTCAATGACTCCGGCCTCGTCCGCAACCGGAAAAAGATCCGGGCGACCATCAACAACGCGCGCACGCTTCAGGCGCTGGCGCGCGAATGTGTCCGCACCAGACCCGCTTCCCTGCAACCCTTCGCGCGGGGGCCACAGCGGGATTGGTGCCCGCTACATCGCCACTTCCTCGCCGGCCCTCTCGAACGTACCCACCACCACCGGCTGCCCGCCGCGGACCAGGCACGCGCCCCTGGCATAGACGTGCACGATGGCCAGGTCGGGCTCGGTGACTACCACGTCCCCGTCGGCGCCAGGGCCGAGATAGCCCTTCCGGCGGTCGATCTTCATCAGGCGGGCAGGGCTTGTGGTGGCGATGGCGAGCGCCACGGGCACGGGGATTTTCTCCACCATGACGAGATCGCGCAGTTCGTGATGGAGATGGCGGGCAGACTGCACCACCACGCCTTCCACGCGGCCACTCTCGCCGTAGCGGATCATGTTCCCGTTGGCGTCGCTGCTCATGGTGATGCGCAGCGGGGACGCGCCGGACTCCAGGAACTCGCGGATGGCGGCGCTGGGCTTGGTCGCCTCGGGGAATCCCCACGCCGGTGCGATGCCGGCCGTGACGTCCACGATGCCGCCGCGGCGCAGCCAGTCCTTCGCCTGGTCCACGTGGGTACGGCGCCGGTTCATGTGCGTGGGATAGAACTGGGTGATGGGAATCTCCGTGGACTCCACGGCCTGGACCAGCGGCTCGATACCGCGCGGAGAGTGGCCCACGTGGAGATGCAGCAACCCGGGCTTGCGCCCGATGAGCCCGCCCATGCGGGCCTGCGCCGCCAGGCGCGCGATCTCCTGCACCGTCACCTGGGACCCGCGGTGGTCGGAGATCGCCACCTTCACGCCGAGGATCTTCTCGACGCAGGCGACGTCGCGGGTCACCGACCCGGTGATGGTGGCCGGCGGCAGCGTGTACGACCCGGCCCACGCGTAGGTGGTGATCCCCTCGATGTCCAGCCCCTGCGCCCGCCCCAGCACCGTCGCCAGGTCCTTGCTGGTGGCATCCACCCCGAGGACCCCAGCCACCGTTGTCACGCCGTAACGCGTGATGTCGGTCAACTGGATGTCGAAGTTGCGGGTGGCGGGGCCGCCCTCGCCGCCGCCGCCGGCGATGTGGACGTGGGGATCGATGAGGCCTGGGATGACGTACTTCCCGCGGGCATCGACGACCTGCACGTCCTCCCAGGCCGCCGGGATTTCCAGGCCGCGGCCGATGTGCAGCACGCGCCCTCCACCCACCAGCACGTCCTGCTCTCCCAGGTCCTCGGGCGCAAACACCCGCCCCCCTCTCAGCAGCGTCATGCCGTCGTTGACTGGCCAGCGGGCCACCGTGCTCATCAAGCCCCTCCCGTGGTACCGTGAATGAGTTGCGAAGGTTCGACCGCTTTCAGCGCTCGGGGCGGTGCGGCCGCCGCGGCGCACGAGCAGCGCGTCAGGGGATTTCCATGGGAATCACGCGACCTCCTTGGCCGGCGGTGCCGCCAGGCAACTCGCGAGGCGGGAGAAACGCCGTCCCCCACACCGGCCGGTGTATCATAACAGGTGAAGGTTTGTCGAGAGTCTCGGGATGCAGGAGCAGACATGTGGAGAGGAGGGAGGAACGTGACCGAGCTGTTGAACTCAGTCGGGCCGTACCTCGACCTGGTGGGGCGCATCCTCTACGCGGCCATCTTCATCCGCAGCGGTGTCAACCACCTCACCAAGACCGACATGCTGACGCAATACGCGGCCGCCTACAAGGTGCCCGCCGCCCGGACGCTGGTCATCGTCAGCGGCGTGATGATCCTGGTGGGCGGGCTGGCCGTGCTGACCGGCTGGCACCCCCGCGTCGGCGCGGTGCTCATCTTCGTCGCCCTGGTGGGCATGACATACTACATGCACGGATATTGGCGGGAAACCGAACCGATGTCACAGGTCAGCCAGATGACCCACTTCATGAAGAATGTCGCGATGGCCGGTGCGGCCCTCCTCATCATTGTTCGCGGAACAGGCCCGCTGAGCCTCGGGCGCTAGGCACGCGCGTTATTCAATCGTCGTCGGGTCCGCGGCAGCGCCGTAGATATCCCGTGCCGCCTCCGGCGAGACGTAGCCGTTGCGCACGTCGTCCAGGACTTTCTCCCGCGGGCGCTTGCGCGGGTCGCCCACGCCGCCGCCGCCTGGAAACCCGATCACGATGTCCACGCCGGGCGGCACGCTGATGGTGGCCTTGGGATTCGGCCGGCGTCCATCGCTCAGATAATACTCGCCCTTCGCGCCTTCCAGGCCGCCCATGAGCCCGCGCGCCGGAAACTGCAGCCGGTCGAAGAAGGGTGAGAAGGTCACCGGGTGTGGCGTGCGGGCCACGCGCAGTACCAGCCAGTGGCCCAGCCCTCCGCGGTAGGTACCCGGCCCGCCCGCGTCGGTGCGCAGCTCGCGCTTCACTACCACCAGCGGCGTGCGCGCTTCGATCACCTCCGCCGGGGTGCCCGCCACGCCCGACGGGTAGGCGGTGCTGGACAGCCCGTCCTTCGCGTGGCGCGCGCCGGTGCCGCCCGTGTTGAAAAAGAGCAGCGTGAAGCGGCGTCCCGCGGCGTCGAGCCCGTGGAACGAGGTGTTCCACAGGTTGGCGGAGCCCTCCGCCATCACCCGCTCCGGGATCACCGGCGCCAGCGCGCGGAAGATGAGCGCGGGCAGGAAGTGCCCCAGGATGTGCCGGCCCGCCACCGGCGCCGGGGGCGTGGCGTTAAGGATGCATCCCTCCGGCGCCGTCACCTGGATGGGACGAAAGCTCCCCTCGTTGTTGGGCACGTCGGGGGCCAGCGCACACTTCAGCGCAAACGTGGCGTAGGCGTGGGTATAGTTCAGCACCACGTTGATCCCCCGCCGGCTTTGGGGCGACGTGCCGCTGTGGTCCACCAGGATCTCGTCTCCGCGCACCACCAGACGGACCCTGAGCGTGACCGGCTCGTCGTAGCCGTCCACCGTGGCCTCGCTCTCGTAGGTGCCGTCGGGCAGGGGCGCGATGGCCGTCCGCATGGCGTGCTCGGAGCGGCGGATGACCTCCTCCGCCAGATCTTCGATATCCTCCAGGCCGTACTCGGCCATGAAGCCCAGCAGCCGCTGTGCGCCCACCTCGTTGGCGGCCATCTGGGCGTAGAGGTCGCCCATCAACTCCTCGGGCGTACGGACGTTGGCCACCAGGAAGCGCTCCACGTCCCGGCTGTTGCGCCCGCCCTGCATGAGCTTGACGACCGGGATGAACAGACCTTCTTCGTACAGCTCCTGCGCGTCCGCGGAGAAGACGCGCCCGCCGATGTCCGCGGTGTGGCAGATGTTGCCGAAGAAACCGATGAGGCGGTCGCCGCGGAAGACCGGGCTCACCACCGTGATGTCGTGGAAGTGGCCGGAGGTCTTCCAGGGGTCGTTGGTGATGATGACGTCGCCAGGGGCCAGGGTCTCCGGCGGGAACTCGGCCAGGATGTGGCGCATGGCCGCGGCCATGGGGTTGATGTGGCCGGGCGTGCCGGTGATAGCCTGGGCGATGAGCCGGCCGCGGGCGTCGAAGGCGCACGCGGAGAGGTCGCCGCACTCGCTGACCGCGGGGGTGAAGGAGGTGCGGATCAGGGCCGCGGCCTGCTCCTCCACCACCGAGATCAGCCGGCTCCAGAAGACCTCCAGGGTGAGGGGCGCCACCGTCCTACGCATCGCCAGCCGCCTTTCGCGATCCCACGCGGAGCACCAGATTGAAGTGGGCGTCCACCTCGGCCTCCCCCGATGGGGCGATGACCACCGTGGACTCCCGCTCCTCGATGATGGCCGGCCCCGCCACGCGCGCGCCGGGCGCCAGCCGGTAGCGGCTGTATACCGGGGTGGGCACGTACGTCCCGGCTTCCGGCAAGTACACGCGGCGCTCCCCCTTGCGCGGGTCGCCGGGCTCCGCCGCGGCCTGCACGCGCACCGACGGCCGCGCGCCCTCCACGCGCACCCGCCAGGTGGTGATCTCGATGGGCACCCGCGGCGGCATGCGGTGGTATGAGGCGCGGTACACGCGGTGGAAGATCTCCTCCACCTGCTTCGGATCCAGACCGTCGTCCGGCAGCGGCACCATGAGCGCGTGGGCCTGGCCGCGCAGGCGCATGTCGCCGAAGCGGAGCACGCGGACCTCTTGCGCCGGCGTCTCCGCGTCAACCAGCAGGCGCCGGCCCTGCCCCTCCAGACCGCGGAGGATCGCCGCGGCTTCGTGCCAGTCCATCGCATCGGCCAGACCCGGCGCGCTGCGGGCCAGATCGAAGGCGAGCGGCGCCGCCAGCAGCCCCACCGTGGAGCCGACGCCCGCGGCGTAGGGCAGGACGATCTCGGCGATCTCCAGCAATTCCGCGACCCGGCAGGCGTGCACGGGACCGGCGCCGCCGAAGGCATACATGGGCGCGCCGCGCAGGTCCACACCGCGCTCTGCGCCGTGGATGCGGGCCGCCGCCGCCATGTTCTCGTTGACCACCTGGTGGATGGTCCACGCCGCCTCGGTGATGCTGAGCCCGAGGGGTTCCGCGACGTCGCGGAGGGCGCGCTCCGCCCCGGCCACGTCCAGGGGCATGCGGCCGCCCAGGAAGTAGTCGGGGCTGAGGTAGCCCAGGATGAGGTCCGCATCGGTGACGGTGGGACGTGTCCCGCCCCGGCCGTAGCACGCCGGCCCCGGCTCCGCGCCCGCGCTCTCCGGCCCCACGCGCAAGAGGTGAAACTGGTCGATCCAGGCGATGCTGCCGCCGCCGGCGCCGATCTCGATCAGCTCCACCGCGGGGACGCGGATGGGCAGCCCGGAGCCCTTCTTGAAGCGGTCTGCCCGCGCCACTTCGAACTCGCGGGCGACCAGCGGCTC
>JACQTN010000095.1 GCA_016210785.1 Armatimonadota bacterium | reverse complement strand
GCTCGGTGGTGGGTCCTCACCCCTACCCTATCATGGTGCGCACCTTCCAGGCAGTGATGGGGCGGGAGGCGCGGGAACAGATCCTGGCGGAGACCGGGCGCCTGCCGGCCTGCGCCGTGGCGTGTGTGGGGGGCGGGAGCAACTCCATCGGCCTGTTCAGTGGCTTCGTGGACGATCCCGGCGTGGAGTTGATCGGCGTGGAGGCCGCGGGGCACGGGCTGGCGTCGGGCGCCCACGCCGCCACCCTGTGCGCGGGACGGCCAGGCGTGCTGCACGGCGCCTACTCCTACCTGATCCAGGACGAGCGCGGCCAGGTGCTGCCGACCCACTCCATCTCCGCGGGCCTCGACTATCCCGGCGTGGGTCCCGAGCACTCCTATCTCAAGGACAGCGGGCGCGCCCGCTACGCGGCGGTGACCGATGAGGAGGCCCTGGACGGTTTCCAGATGCTGTCGCGCCTGGAGGGGATCATCCCTGCGCTGGAGCCGGCGCACGCCATTGGCTACCTGAAGCACCTGGCGCCCGCCATGGCGAAGGACGCGATCATCGTCGTGGGGCTGTCCGGCCGCGGCGACAAGGACGTGCAGTCGGTACAGCACCTGGTGCGGGATGGCGCGGAAGGAGAGCGGCGATGAGCCGCATCGGCCCGGCCTTCGCCGGGGTGGCGGCCCGCGGCGGCCGCGCGCTCATTCCCTTCGTCATGGCGGGCGACCCCGATCCGGCCACCACCGAGCGGCTGATCCCCGCCTTGGCGGAGGCCGGCGCCGACCTGGTGGAACTGGGCATCCCCTTCTCCGATCCCATCGCCGACGGACCGGACAACCAGCGCGCCGGCGCCCGGGCGCTGGCGCACGGCATGAATCTGGACGTCCTCTTCGCGCTGATCCGGCGAAGCCGCGAGCGCACGCAGGTCCCCCTGGTGCTGCTTTCTTATTACAACCTGCTGCTGCAGTACGGGCTCGACCGGTTCTGCCGGACCGCGGTGGAGGCGGGACTGGACGGCCTGGTCGTCCCCGACCTGCCGGCCGACGAGGGCCAACCGCTGGTGGCCGCGGCCGGGGCGGCGGCGCTCGACACGATCTTTCTCGTGGCGCCCACCAGCACGGAGGCGCGCATGCGCCTGGCCGCCGAGCGGTCGACGGGATTCATCTACTGCGTCTCGCTCACCGGCGTCACCGGCGTGCGGCAGACGCTGGCAGAGGGCCTGCGCGACCTGGTGGCGCGGATGAAGGCGCACAGCCGGCTTCCCGTGGCGGTCGGCTTCGGCATCTCCACACCGGAGCAGGCGCGGGAGGTGGCGGCCTTCGCCGACGGCATCATCGTGGGCAGCGCGCTGGTAGCCCTCATGGAGAAGTCCGCGCAGCCGGTGGAGGATGCGTGCCGCTTCGTGCGCGACCTCAAAGCGGCGATCTCGCCTCCGTGAACCTCACGCCGCGGCTGTGAATCGCGCCCGAACCATGGTATCCTGACTTCCGTGCGGTACCGCGCCGTCTATTTCGATGCAGGCGACACACTGCTCACAGGCACCCCCTGGGTCGAGCGCACGCTCGGGGCCCTGGCCGAGATCGGCATCTCCCTGGACCGCGCCGTGGTGGAAGAGGCCGCGGTGAAGGCGCGCGCGTGGTTCGAGCTGGCCGGCCCGCGGCCGCGCACGCTGGACGAAGAGATGAAGATCTGGCCGGAGTACTACCGGTTCGTCGCGCGCACGCTGGGGGTGGCCGACGGCGACGGCGCCGTGGCCGCGCACCTGTTCCGGCGGTGCTTCTGGCCCCACGTCGCCTTCCTCTTCCCCGAAGCGCTCAAGACGCTGGACACGCTGCGCGCCGACGGCGTCCGTGTGGGCCTCATCTCCAACGCCGCGCCCTCCATGCAGACCGCGCTGGACCGCCTGGCGCTGACCCCGCGCCTCGATGCCATCATCATCTCCGACGTGGTCGGCGTCGCCAAGCCGGACCTGGCCATCTACCGGCTCGCCCTGGAGACGCTCGCCGTCCCCGCGGCCGCGTCGGTCTTTGTGGACGACCTGGACCCCAACGTGCGGGCGGCGGAGGACCTGGGTATGACGGGCCTGCTCATCGATCGGGCGGGCCGCTACCCCGACACGGCGTGCCGCCGTATCGCCGACCTGCGGGAGGTCCTCACTCTGCTCCGGTAAGGACTCCATGCCCGCCATCAACCTCCGGACCCTCTGCTTCATCCGTGACGGTGATCGCGTTCTCCTGATCCACCGCACGAAGCCGCCCAACGCAGATCTGTACAACGCCATCGGCGGCAAGGTGGAACCCGGAGAGGACCCGCACGACGCCTGCCTGCGGGAGGTTCGGGAGGAAACCGGCCTGCGCCTGGAGCGGATCAGGCTGCGGGCGCTGGTGACGATCCTGGTAGAGACGACCGGCGACCGGTGGGTGCTCTTCGTGTACGCCGCAGACCGCCCGCCCGGTGCCGAGGTCAAGGGCTCCGACGAGGGACCGCTGCTTTGGGCACCGGTGGAAGCGGTCCCCACCTACAGGGTACCCGCGGACATCCCCCTCCTCCTCCCTCACGTCTTCGCAGACGACCCGCGCATCCTGCACGCACGCCTGACGTACCAGACGCCCGACGCCGCCACGATGGTCGCATCCCGGATCGAGTACGCGTAGGGTCCTGTGCTCCCGCAGGCCAGGAGAGCACCGACCGGCGGCACCAACCGGCGGGCAACCCACTGGTCCGGCGAGAGCCGCATGACCGCCCCAAGTGACACCGAGGGATTCCAGTCCAGGCCTCGAAACCTTCGACCGGCACCACTTCCGGAGGTGGCGTGATGCACTGGGGACTCAGCATTCCGCACTTCAAGCAGGTGGCCAGCCCCAAGGCCATCCGCGACGTCGCCCGTCACGCGGAGGAACTCGGCTTCGACTCCCTGTGGGTGACCGACCACGTGGCGATGCCCGAGAAGTACGTCCCGCGCTTCGGGGAGGTCATCTACGAACCACTCACCGCACTCGCTTACGCGGCCGCGGTCACCTCCAGGATCAAACTGGGCAGCAGCGTCATCATCCTGCCCTATCGCAACCCCGTGGTGACCGCGAAGGTCCTGGCCACCATCGACGTGCTGTCGGAGGGCCGGCTGATCGTGGGCGGCGCCGCGGGATGGTGTGAGGAGGAGTTCGCGGCGCTGGGCGTCTCCCACAAAGAGCGCGGCGATCTGAGCGACGAGTACCTGGCGCTGTTCAAGACATTGTGGACCGAGCACCGGCCGTCCTTCAACGGCCGGTACATCAAGTTCCCGCCGCTGGTGTTCGAGCCCAAGCCGGTGCAGAAACCGCACCCACCGCTGTGGGTGGGCGGCAACAGCCGGCGCGGCCTGCGCCGCGCCGCCCGCTTCGGCAACGTCTGGCATCCCACGCGCCCGACCGTGCAGATGATCAAGGAGGGTGTGGAGTACCTGAAGAAGATCGCGCCGAAATACGGGCGCGACGGCGCCGCAATCGGCATCGCCGCGCGCCACCCACTCAGGTTCATGGACGCGCCAAGCCAAAGTGGGATGCCGCTCCTCGGCCCCAAAGACTACATCGTCGAAAACCTGAAGGCGATGACGGCAGCAGGGGTCTCCGCGCTGATGGTTGACCTGTTCTACAGCGTGCCGGAACTGGACGGTGAGACGGTGACCTCCATGATGAAGACGATGGATCGGATCGCCACAGAGGTGCGGCCACAGGTACAGTGAGCATTCCATCTCGTGGCCGGGCGATATCTACGCTCGATTCTCACAAGTCATAGGACCAGGGCGATGCCAGCGCGCGCCTGGCGCCCCTCATCGTGGCTCGCGCGCGCCGCGCACGTTTGATGATCCAGTGCGTAAATGCTGAGGCGCTGCCCATCGGTTAGAGAGCCGCGCTCTGGTGCGAGTGCGCGTGACTTGAGTCTAACCGGGGCTACGTACGTTCGTGGCTGCGTTCAGCGTGATCTCGACCTATCTTCCGGTCCGTTTCCGCGACACAGACTCCGCCACGGCATACAAGCGTTCCGCCCTCAACCCGACGAGCCACACCAGCACATGTTCCCTCGCCTGGTCCCATCTGTAGACGATGCGGTACCGACCGTACGTGATGCGACGGTGCCCACGGAGTTTGCCGGTTAGGGGGCGCCCGCGACGTGGGTCCGTCTCCAGCACAGCGATCTTGTTGAAGATGCCTGCGCGGATGCTGCCGGGGATGCTGGCGAGGTCTTCGGCAAGACACGTGGGATGGATCTCGACCGTCGCCATACCATCTCCCCGCCACGGCTACCTCTTGGCTGCGCGCCGTCTGGCCGGCCGGCGACTGCCTGCTCCGAGCTGGGTCCGCGCTTCCTGCAGAGGGATCCCACGAACCGGCAACCCGGCGACAAGCCGCTTAATGACAACTGGGTCCGCCAGGAGTTCCTGGGTTTCCAGCTCGTCCTCAAGTTCGCGCAAGCGCGTCAAAAGACGCGCCCACTCCTCCCGTGGCACCAGAATCGTGTCCGCCCGACGGCCTTGCGTGATTGTGATGGGGGTCCCGGCACGGACCTCCTCCAGGAACCTGCCCGGGTTCCGTTTGAAGTCGCTAACCTGCACGACTTTGTCCACGGCGATGTTCGGGCTCATGGCCTTCCTCCTTCCGCCGCTTGCCCCTGTTGACTTCTATTTTAGCACCATATTTGATGCTATGTAAAGCACTCAATTGATCTCCACGCGCCCGAATCCGCACCGTCGACTGCGCCTCGACCGGGACCTTCGACGCCGCTTTGACCTCGATCTTCTGGGAGTTAGAAGTCGATCTCGAGGTCTCCGATTTGGCGGATTGACTGGCCGATGTGCTGCTGTAGTTCGGCGTGGAGTCCGGGTCAAACCATGCGTCGGACTGATCTGGCCTCGCAAGGGGTTTCCGTCCGGCGAGCCGAATCCGTCTCCGTTTGCGGCCGGGCCCTTTCGTGGGATTCACGCGTCCGGACCTCTTCTTGGGCGGGGGCCGTGACCGGGCCGGCGCGCCCCGCCTGGCTCAGGAGACCTGATGGCATGGGAGGGAGACGATTGGACCTGACCAGGCGGGGATTCCTCAATCTCGCGACCCTCGCGGCGCTGGGAGCGGTACCCCGGGACACGCCAGCTCTCCAGACGATCGCCCAGCCGGCCACCGCGCAACCGGGAGCACCGCCGGGCCGGGAGCCGCGCGTCGAGCTCAGCGCCACGCGCGTTCGGGGCTTCGCCGATCCGCAGATGGATTTCCAGTTCCTCCGCATCATGGGTGCGGCGAGCTATGGCGGCTCCTCGATCGGCGAGTGCCTGGCGACGGCCGCCGGGATCCAGGACGGCGTGCCCGCCAGTTGGGCGGCGGCCTTCACGGACCTTGCGCAGCGTCTGGAGGCCGATGCCCGCGCGCGGGCGGCGCGAGGACACCGCGTAAGCGCACGCGACACGTACCTGCGTGCCTCGAGTGCCTACCGCGCCGCTGAATACTACACGAGCTTCCTGGTTCCTCAGCATCAGATGCTCGGGCTGCGCAGCCGCGCCACGTTCATCGCCTCGATGCGCCTGCAGGATCATGAGTTCGCCGCGGTCCGCCTTCCACTGGGGAGAGCATTCCTGCCAGCCTACTTTCTCAAGCCCAGGGCCAACACGAGGCCGTCAAAGACCATCCTGGTGGTCAACGGCTTCGACGGCACGCTGGAGGAGGATTACTTCTATACCGGGAGAGCGGCGCTGGAGCGCGGTTACAACGTGCTGCACTTCTGCGGACCCGGCCAGATGGACGCGATGCGCTTCTATCCGGATCTCCCGTTCGTCCCGGACTTCGAGCGGGTCACGAAGGCGGCCGTGGATTACCTGCTCTCTCGCCCGGACGTGGACCCGCGGCGGCTGGCTCTTGCGGGCTACAGCATGGGCGGCTATTTCTCCGTCCGCAGCGCCGCGGCCGAACCGCGGCTGCGGGCGGTCATCCCGTCTTCGCCCATTCTTGACCTCTATGCCTACATGGCGGCGGCTGCCGGGATCGATCCCGCGCGCCTGCCAGACGACCAAGATTTCGGCACCCGCGATTTGAACTCGCTGCCGCTGCCGGCATCGGTCCGGCATGCCCTGGAGATGATGCTGGTGCGGTTTGGCCAGCCCACGTTCAAGAAGACCTTCGAACGTCTCCGCGCATTCGCCGTCGGCGACGAGGCGCTGGCGCAGATCAAGGTCCCCTCGCTGGCGTTGATCGGCGCCACCGAAGGCCGCGAGCCGCTGGCGCAGTTCGAGCGGTTCAAGGCCGGGGTGAGAGGCCCCGTGGCCAGCCACGTCTTCACCTTCGAGGGGGGCGGCGATAACCACACCCAGGTGGGCAATTTCGCGCTCGCCAACGCCGTGATCTTCGACTGGCTGGACGAAGTTTTCGGGTAGACAAGCTCCGAAAGAGACGGGGCTGCGCGGCCGCGCGCCGAGAGTGGGCCGGGAAGTTTCTGCGGGTCCTGCTCCAGGCTGCACCTCGCGGCGCACGATCAATCAACGGAAGGGAGGACGCGAAGACGGCACGAATTCCTGCGCAGCCGTGAGGACCCGTGCATGGATTGCGGCGGGTCACGGCGCATGTTCCAACCTTCGAGGTTGCAGGCGTGGATGCCCACGAGCAAGTCCTGGTCGTCCCCCGGGGCCGGCTGCTCACCCGGGGCCCGGTACACGGGCTCTCGCGCGAAGGTCTGGACGGATATCTGGCCGCCATCGCCGCGCATGGGACGTTTCGCGACCGCGGCGAGGTCGAGCATGATCCGTCGTGGAAGCAGATCATCCCGTACCTTGTGATCCGCTGCGGCGACAGCGTCTTTCTCTTCCAGCGCACCGCTGCGGGCGGTGAGGCCCGCCTGCACGGACGCCATTCCATTGGCGTGGGCGGCCACATCAATCGCGTGGACGTGGAGGGGGCGAGCGACCCGGTGGACGCCGGGCTGCGCCGAGAACTCGAGGAGGAACTCGAGGTCACCTCCGCGTGGTCCGCGCGGCTCATCGGCGTGCTCAACGACGACCTGGAGCCGGTGGGGCAGGTGCACTTCGGGCTGGTCTTCCTGGTGGAGACCGACGCGCCGGACGTCCGGGTGCGCGAGTCGCACACCCTGCGGGGGGAGTTCGTACCCATTGCGTCGCTGGTGGAGTACGCTCCGCGCATGGAGAGCTGGTCCCGCCTGATTGTGGAAGCGGTCGACCTGAGCGCGGTCTAGTTCGCATGGCCGTACCGTCCGGATCTCGCATCGCTGCCTCGGTCCTCCTCCCTCCCGCGCTACCGATCGTCACGTGGCCCTGTCCGCCGCCGTACGACCTGCGGCGGACGCTGGAGTCCGGCCAGGCCTTCCGCTGGCGGTGGGATGGTGATGCCGCGGTGTGCGTGGTGGCCGGGCGCGTCTCGCGGGTGCGGCAGGAGGGCAGCGTGCTGCGCGCCGAGACCGCTGACCCTGCCGCGCTCCGGCGCTTCCTGGTCGTGGACGCGCCGCTTCGCGAGATCGAGACGGCGCTGGCCCGCGACCCGGTGCTGCGCCGGGTGCTGCCCCACACCTCCGGCATCGCCATCCTGCGGCAGGAACCGTGGGAGTGCCTGGTCTCCTACATCATCTCGGCGTTCAACAATATCCCGAAGATCCAGCAGACGATCGAGCGGCTGTCCCGGCGGTTCGGCCGGCGGCTTGCGGGCGGCGCCTGGGTGTTCCCCACGCCGCCCCGGCT
>JACQTN010000116.1 GCA_016210785.1 Armatimonadota bacterium | reverse complement strand
GGCGGCGCTGCGCCGGGCTCCCAACATGGTCGTGGCGGTCCGGAAAGCCATGGCGGTGCAGGCTGCGCAGGCCGGGAATCTGCCGGGGACGGTGCTGCCCTTCCGGAGCGGGATCCTGCTGCGGGACCTGATGCCCCGGCTGGAAGCGTTCAGAAAGCCCGAGACACGCGCCGTGGCGGCCGGCGTGAGGTCGAAACGCCGGGGACGCAGAAAGGTACCGGGGCGGGAGTGACAGGAACCATGCCGGGTGTCTGAGGCCGCCGGACGGCGCCGGCCCGCCCGGACTAGGCCCGGGAAAGCCAGACCAGCTCGTCCTGCAGCGCACCATCGCGGGGATGGGCCTTCAGCAGAGACACGAGAGCCCTGATCTCTGCCCCGCGATCCCCTTCACGGATGGTATTCGCGTGGATCAGCACGACGCCCCAGTGACGGGATTCCCTGCCCATCCAGAGCCGATGCAGGAGAACGAAGTCCCGGATGTTCCTGGTCACGACTGCCCTGCGGCTTCGAGCGGCCAGCTCCAGGACCTCCACATCGCCTGCCTCATATGTCTCCGGGCTGAGATCGAGGAGCGAGATCACATCGTGCCCGCGCGCCCTCAGGGCCTTCGCCACGTGTGGGTCAAAGTGGGCGTCCAGGAGGAGCCGCATCAGCGCGGGCGGGGGTTGCCGAAGACCGCCTCACCGGCCCAGGCTTCGGGGGCCCGCGCATTCTCATCCAGAATGCTCTTGATCTCGCCGGCGAATTCTCGGGCGTAGGCCAGGCCGAGCCGGAGCCGGCGGCGGTTGAGCGTGGGCAGGTGGCGGAGGGTGGCCTTTTCGTTCCCGCCGCGGGCGCGGTGGACCATCACCACCTCCCAGACGTCCAACCCGGTCCCCGCCAGGTGTGCCCGGATCCCGGCGGGCCCCTCCACGAACGTGATCCCCGGGTAGCGCAGCGTCCGCAGGGCAAGGTCCACGAGTTCCTCGACGACCTCGCTCCTGGACCGGCGGGTGCGGCCCGCCCGGGCCTCCAACCCCGCCAGAAGTTCCGGCTTGAGGCGCACGGTTACCGGGGTGGTTCGCGCCATGCTCATCCCTCTGGAGTATTTGTACTCATTGTACACAAGCGACTACGTTGGGTCAACCGGCCACGCCGGAGAATCGTCAGGGGCCGCTGGTGATGCGGGGATGGCCCGGCGGGCATCGTGCCGGGTGCGGCAGGCCGGTGCCTGGGTGGCGAATCGCGCCGGCGTCCGTCGGGGAGTGCGGAGGTCCCGTGGGAGCGTAGTGCCGGGTCCGTCCTGCTGCGGGACCAGGTGCCGATGGAGCGAGGGCCGATCGCGTACGCCCGGATCTCCAGGCCCGATTCGTGTTGCCGCCGAAGACAGTACCCTCCCTGACCTCGGCCATGGCGCAGAGGAGGTCACCGTGGACCCACGGAACTCATAGCTATCTGCAAGCGATCGATGAGCGCACTGGCGCCAGGCAGCAGGCGGAACGGGACACGATCCCAGAAAGCGAGGATGATGGTATGAAGGGCTACCGCGCGTGCGCACTCCTCCTCGTTCTCCTCGCCTTGTCCTTCCCGGCATACAGCGCCACCCAGGACCGTCCATTCGTCCTGGCCACGGCCTTCGAGCCGGCCACGCTGGATCCCCACGCCAAGCTCTCCACGGACATCACGCAGATCGTCCGCAACATCTACGACCGCCTCGTGGACTGGAAGCCGGGGACGGCGGAGATCGCGCCTGCGGTCGCCCAGAGCTGGGACATCTCCCCGGACGCCAAGACCTACACCTTTCGTCTCCGCAGGGGCGTGAAGTTCACGGACGGGTCGCCGCTGGACGCCGCGGCCGTGAAGTTCAACCTGGAGCGGGCGGCCAAGATCAACCTGATCGGCTACGAGTCTGACCAGTTGAACAAGATGGTGGAGACCACCACCGTGGCCGATCCGTCCACGCTGAAGGTTACGCTGAAGCAGCCCTTTGCCTCACTGATCACCCTCCTGACCAACATCTACCTGGTGAACCCCAAGGCCATCGAGGCCAACGCGGGCAGCGACATGGGGCAGACTTGGCTGGCCAATAACGCGGTGGGGAGCGGCCCGTACAAGCTGCAGTCGTGGACTCGCGGCCAGCAGCTCATCATGCTCCGGCACGCCGGGCACTGGGGCGGTTGGAAGGGGAATCACTTCAACACGGTGATCTTCCGCTTCGTCAAGGAGGAGTCCGCGCGCCGGCTGATGCTGGAGCGGGGGGAGGTCGGTCTGGCGCAGATCCTGCTGCATGATAACCTCGACGCGCTGGAGAAGACGGCGGGCGTGAAGGTGGTCCGCTCGCCGACGCTGGTGACGCTGGCCCTGTACGTCAACGCCAGGAAGAAGCCCACCGACGACGTGCGGGTGCGCAAGGCCATGCTCTCCGCGTTGAACCATGACCAGGTCATGAGGGCTATGAACTACCGGGTCAAGCCCGCCAAGTCATACATTCCCATCGGCCACTGGCTCTACAACCCCAGCCTGCCGCCGATGAAGTACGACCTGCAGCGGGCGAAGCAGCTCTTGACCGACGCCAAGTACTACGATAACCCGACCAAGTTGTCGATGTGGTACCCGCAGGGGCAGGAGGATCGCCGGGTCATCGGGGAGATCCTGCAGGCGGCGCTGGCGCAGATCAACGTCTCGCTGGAGATCACCTCCACCACGTTCCCGGTCATGAGCCGCACGCGCACCAACCTGGAGACCGGCGCCAGCTTCTACCCGCTGTGGGATAACCAGACCGACCCGGACCGCTACTACGGCCGCTTCGTCACCTGCGCGTCGGTCGGCGCCACCTCCTGGCAGGGCATCTGCAACGCTGAGATCGACCGGCTGCTGGCCCGGGCGGGGGCCTCCACCAGCCAGGCCGAGCGCAAGACGCTCTTCCAGCAGGTCGAGAAGATCCTGATGGACATGGCGACGATCGTGCCGGTGATGGTCGGCACGGACAACCAGGCCATGCGCGCGGACGTGGAGGGGTACGTGTACACAAACGCCTGGAACCTGACCTGGGACATCTACAGGATGTCTTCCAAGAGGTAGCGACCTGCACCCGCGGGAAAAGCGGAGGTGGTTCCCGGAGCCTCGTGCGCGGCTACTATCTCAGGAGACTGGCCGGGCAGCTGTCGGTCCTGATCGGGGTATCGCTCGCGGTCTTCGTCATCTCGCGGGCGATCCCTGGAGACCCGGCCGCCGCCGCGGTAGGCATCGACGCGGGGCCGGCCCAGATCGAGGCCATGCGGAAGAAGATGGGCCTGGACAAGCCGGTGGTCCTGCAGTACGTGTACTACATGCGCAACCTCCTCCACGGCGACCTGGGATACGCCGTGGCCACGCGCCGCCCCGTGCTCCAGGACATCGCCGATCACCTGCCTGCCTCGATCGAACTCGCCCTGTTTGCCCAGTTGATCAGCGTCCCGGTGGGGATCCGTCTCGGCGTGCTGCTGGCGCGGTCCCGCGGCAGCCTGGTGGACTACGGCGTGCGGGTCATCAGCCTGAGCGGCGTCGCCCTCCCGGTGTTTGCCACGGGCATCCTGCTCCAGATCATCTTCTACCGGGTGCTGAACTGGTTCCCGGTGGGAGGGCGCGTCAGCGTCGGCGTGATGCCCCCGCCTCACCTGACGGGACTTTATCTGGTCGACAGCCTCGCCGCGGGCGACTGGCGCCTGGCCGCGCAGGTGCTGTGGCACACTGCGCTGCCCGCCGTCACCCTGGCCATCGGCCTGATGGCGATCGTCATCCGCATGACGCGGTCCAGCATGCTGGAAGCGCTCGGGGAAGACTACGTGCGGACGGCGCGGGCCAAGGGCGCGGAGGAAAAGACCGTTGCGCTCGCCCACGCCCTGCCCAACGCGCTGATCCCAACGCTCACCGAGTAGGCGACGAATACGGGGTACCTGCTGGGGGGCGCGCTGCTCACAGATGTGGTGTTCTCATGGCCCGGGCTCGGACTGT
>JACQTN010000115.1 GCA_016210785.1 Armatimonadota bacterium | reverse complement strand
GCGGCGACGACGCCGCTGCTGCGCATGTACACCCTGGGGCACCGGTTCGTGCCGCCGGCCATCCACGCGGGCGGGCTGCGCTATCACGGGGACGCGCCGCTACTGTGCGCGCTCTACCACCACAAGTACGTGGAGGCGGCGGCCTACTCCCAGAACGCGGTGTTCGAGGCGGCCGTGCAGTTCGCGCGGACGGAAGGCATCGTGCCCGCGCCGGAGGCGGCGCACGCGGTGAAGAAGGCCGTAGACGAAGCGCTGGCCTGCAAGCGGGAGGGGAAGGCCCGCGTCATCCTCTTCAACCTCAGCGGGCACGGGCACTTCGACCTGAAGGCGTACGAGGAGTTTCTGGCGGGGCGGCTGGAGGACTTTGCCTATCCGGAGGACGCGATCAAGAAGGCGATGGCCGAGTTGGCGGCGATCCAGCCGTAGGCGCGTCACGCGCTTTCAAAATCACGCCAGTTCAGCCCGAGTTGCCGCACTGCTCCGCGCAAGGTTCCGAGCTTGAGGTCCCTGTCGCCCCAATCGGGAAGGGTCGTCATGCGCTTGTCCCCTTGACTACCTTCACCCGGCCCGCCGCCTCCCGCCCGATGGCGCGCCGGGTGCCGGCCACCTCGAAGAAGATCGGACCGTTGAAGGGCGCGACCTCTTGCAGGCGCACCTCCACTCCCGGCACGAGCCCCAGCCCGGTGAGATAGGTGAGCAGGGCCGTGTCTTCCTCCGGCACCGCGGCGACACTGGCCATGGTGCCGGGCGCCAGATCGGCCAGGGAGGGCACGTCGGGCGGCGGTGAATCGGCGCCCCCGTTGGGGATGGGAAGACCATGCGGGCAGGTGGTGGGGTGTCCCAGCACCTCGTCCAGCCGCGCCTCCACCTCCGGGCTGATGACGTGCTCGAGCTTGCACGCCTCGTCATACACCTGGGGCAGGGCGAGGCCCAGGACGTCGGTCAACAGCCGCTCCGCCAGGCGCAGCCGGCGCACCACCTGGATCGCCACCGCGCGCCCGGCGTCGGTCAGGCGTGCGCCGTCCTCCGGGGTCGAGGTGACAAACCGCTGCGTCTCCAGGCGCTTGAGCATCTCGGAGGCGGAGGGCAGCGAGACACCCATGTACTCCGCCACCTTGGAGACGGTGGCCGGCGGGGCGGTGTGCTGGATGGTGTACACCGCCTTCAGGTACATCTCGATGCGCTCGGTCTTCGCGATGTCGTGGACCGTCATGCCCGTCTCCCCAGACACTCCGTGCACACGCCCTGGAAGATCACCTCGTAGCCCTGCACCCGGAACCCGCGCCGCTCGTCGGGCGGGATCTCCAGCGATCCCACGTCCACGTGGACGTCGCGGACGCGCCCGCACCGCCGGCAGATCAGGTGATGATGGCGCGTGCGGCTGGTGCAGTACCGCATGCTGCCGGTGCCCAGATCGAGGGGACGCACCGCCCCCAGGTCGGCCAGTTCCCCCAGGATAGAGTACACCGTTTTGAGCGAGAGGGTGGGCATGATCTGGCGGGCGCGGACGTGAAGCACCTCCGCCGTGGGGTGATCGCCGGCCGGGCCTTCCAGCAGACGGAAGACCAGCTCGCGCTGCGGAGTCACCCGCATCCCTCGCGCCCGAAACGCCGTCTTCAGCCCCTCAGTGCTCAGCCCACCCACTAGGACCACCTGCCAGCCCTGCCCATCGAGGATGGCCGGCGAGCATTACGAAAGTTTGGCAACAAACAATGATTGTTACCTTCTGGATCCGGGCACGTCAACCCTGCATCACGCCCCATCCGGGCCTCGGAGGCCCCTCCGGCGTCCGCCCTACGGCAGTCCTACTTTCTGGAAAGGATTGACGTAGCTCCGCGATTAGGGTACCCTAACCGCCGTCCAGACCGCAAGAGGGTGACCGCACCTGGTGGGAGGTTTCATGGCGATGCGATGGTTGCGCTGGGCGGGAATCTTGCTGGCCGCGGCGCTGGCGCTCGTCACGGTGCCGGCCGGTGTCCTGGGCCAGTCCCGCGAGCTCGTCATCTACTCCGGCCGCGGCGAGCCGTTGATCCAGCCCGTGGTGCAGGCGTACCGGCAGCGGGGCGGAGTCAACGTGGTGGTCCGCAGCGGCCCCGCCGCGCAGCTGGCCAACGCCATCCTGGAGGAGGGCAGCAGCCCGCGCGGCGATGTCTTCATCGCCAACGACGCGGCGACTCTGGAGGTGCTGCGGCTGCGCGGGGCGCTCCAGGCGTACCTGTCCGAGCGGGTGCGCCAGATACCCGCGGCGCTGCGCGCCGGTGACGGGGCATGGGTCGGCGTGTCGGGACGCGGCCGCGTCATCATGTACAACACGCGGCTCCTGGCCGAGCGCGACGTGCCCAAGTCGATCTTCGACCTGGCGGATCCCCGCTGGCGCGGCAAGGTCGCCGTGGCAACCACGCGCAACGAGTCGGTGGTGGCCCACATCGCCGCTCTGCGCCTGCTGAAGGGCGAGGACTTCACCCGATCCTTCCTCCGGCGCCTGAAGGAGAATCAGGTGCGCACGCTGCCGGGGCACACGCAGGTCCGCCAGGCCGTGGGGAAGGGCGAGTTTCCCCTGGGCTTCGTGAACCACTACTACTACCATCTGGAGCGGCAGGCCGGGTCGCCCGTGGCGGTGGTGTATCCCGATCAGGGCACCAGTGGTATCGGCGCCATGGTGAACGTGGCCGGCGCGGGCATCATCAAGGGCGCGCGCCATCTCTCCGAGGCGCGGGCCTTCGTGGACTACCTGCTGTCGCCCACCGCGCAGAACCTGTTTGCCCGCACCAACTTCGAGTATCCCCTGATCCCCGGCGTCGCGACGGTGGCCGGGGTGCGGCCGCTCGATGGTTTCAAGTGGATGCCGGTGTCACTGGACCGGATCGGTGCCGAACTCGACAAGACGCTCAGGCTGATCGAGGACGTGGGCCTGGACTGAGGCGGCATGACCGCAGGGAGATCACCAACCACGCGCACGGCTGACGCGAGGTCCGTCTCGGTGTACGGGACGGTGGCGTCGTGGCCATAGACCGCGCGTCGACGCGGGAGTGGGCCGGCGCCGGCGCGGCGGCCCGGGCCCGGGAGGCGTCGCCGCTCTCTCGGGAGTGGACGGGCGCGGCCGCGGTGGTGGCGCTGCTCATGGCGGCGCCCCTAGCCTATCTGGCATTCCGTGCGATCACGGGCGGCCCCGAGACGTGGCGGCTGCTCTGGAGCACCCGCCTGCCCGGCCTGCTGGTCAACACGCTGGGTCTGACCGCGGTGGTGACCGCGGCGTCCATCCTCCTGGGCGTCCCCCTGGCGTGGCTGGTGGAACGCACCGATCTCCCCGGACGCCGGCTGTGGCGTTGGATCCTGGCGCTGCCCCTGGTGATCCCGCCCTACGTCGGCGCCGTCATCTACACTTCCGTCTTCGGCCCCCGCGGTTTCCTGGAGGTCACGCTGGAGTCGTGGCTGGGGCGCGAGCCCTTCACCTTCCACCTCCCCTCGATTTACAGCCTGTGGGGCACGGCGCTGGTTTTGGTGCTTTTCACCTATCCCTATGTGTACCTGCTGGCGCTGGCCGTGCTGCGCACGCTCAACCGCAGCCTGGAAGAAGCCGCCCGCGCGTGCGGGCACAGACCCTGGTCGGTCTTCTTTCGGGTCACGCTGCCGCTGATGCGGCCCGGCATCGCCGCGGGGGCGCTGCTCGTGGCGCTGTACGCGCTGTCCGACTTCGGCGCCGTCTCGCTGCTGCGCTACCAGACCTTCACCTACTCCATCTATCTCCAGTTGACCGGGCGATACGACCGGACCGCGGCCGCGGCCCTCAGCCTGGTGCTGGCGGCGATCACCCTGAGCGTGCTGTGGATGGAGGCACGGGCGCGGGGACGCGCGCAATACTACCAGACCGCTTCCACCTGGCGCCCCTTCCGCCCGGTGCCGCTAGGCGGCTGGCGGATCGCCGGGATCGCCGCGGTGGCGCTGGTGGCGGCGGCGTCGCTGCTGCTGCCGCTGGGCTCCCTGGTGGTGTGGACGGCGCAGGGGCTCGTGGACCGGTCCGCGGTGGCGGCGGTGTGGGCGGGTACCGCGGAGGGCCTGTGGCGGCCGGCCCTGCACAGCGTGGCCGCCAGTGCTGTCGCCGCCACCGAGTCGGTGGTCCTGGCGCTGCCGCTGGCGTATCTCGCCGCACGCGACCGCACGCCGCGGGGCCGCGTGCTGACCTGGCTGGCGCAGGCCGGCTATGCGCTGCCCGGCGTGGTGGTGGCCCTCAGCATGGTCTTCCTGGTGAACCGGTTCCTGCCGTGGTTGTACGGGACCGCGGCGATCGTGGTGCTGGCATACGTGGTGCGCTTCCTTCCCCAGGCCCTGCAGGCGGAGGAGGCGGCGCTGGCGCAGGTCTCCCCCAACCTGGAGGAGGCGGCGCGCAGCCTGGGAAGGCGCGCCTGGCAGACGCTGCTGGCGGTAGTCGCGCCGCTGATCTCCGGCGGGCTGCTCACCGCGTGGGCGATGGTGTTCCTCACCGCGCTCAAGGAACTGCCGGCCACGCTCTTGCTCCGCCCGGCGGGATTTGATACACTTCCCGTGCGCATCTGGATGCCGGGCGCGGAGGGTCTTTACGCCCAGGCCGCGCCGGCCGCGTTGGTGTTGATCGTCTGCTCTACCCTGCCCATGGCGCTCCTCCTCACGCGCGGGGGCCGGTTGGGGTTGCCGGGCGTGTCGTGAGGGGGCCCTGAGCGCCGTGGCGTCGTGGGTTGTCGATGGCACGTTGCAGAGGCAGGAGGACGTGATGCCTGAACAGCCGGCCGTGGAACTGGTGGGCGTCACCAAGGGCTTCCAGTCCGGCCAGCCTCCGGCGGTGGACGACCTCACGCTGGCGGTGCCACGCGGCGCCATCCTGGCGCTGCTGGGGCCCAGCGGCTGTGGCAAGACCACCACCCTCCGCCTCATCGCCGGCTTCGAGCGTCCCGACCACGGCGAGATCACCATCGACGGCCGGCCCGTGGTCGGTCCCCAGACCTGGGTGCCCCCGGAGGCGCGCGGCGCTGGCATGGTGTTCCAGGACTACGCGCTGTTCCCCCACCTGACCGTTGCCGACAACGTGGCGTTCGGGCTGCACACGGTTCTTCCGGCGGAGCGGGTGGCGCGGACGGGCGCCGTCCTGCGGCTGGTAGGCATCGAGGCCCTGGCGCACCGCTTCCCCCATGAACTCAGCGGCGGGCAGCAGCAGCGCGTGGCCCTGGCCCGCGC
>JACQTN010000106.1 GCA_016210785.1 Armatimonadota bacterium | reverse complement strand
GGCATCAACGTGGGGCGGATGATCGCGGGCGCGGTGCTGACCGAGATCGTCTTCGGGTGGCCGGGACTGGGCCGGCTGATGTTCGAGGCGCTGCGCACGCGCGACTTCCCGGTGATGATGGGCATGTTCCTGTTCGCGTCGGTGTCGGTGATCCTGGCGAACCTGCTGACGGACGTGGCGTATGGCGTCCTCGATCCCCGCATCCGGTTCGAGTGATCCGCTGAGTCAGTGAGCGCGGTAGAATGAAGCGCCCCGCAGAAACGTCGAACGTGCCGTCGCGTCTCGCCGACTTCTGGCGCCGCTACCGGCGCAACCGGGCGGCGGTCGTTGGCCTGGCGGTGCTGTCGCTGCTGGTCGCCCTGGCGGCAGTGGCGCCGCTGGCGTCCCGCCACCGGCCCTTCCAGATCGCCGCGGCGCCGTTTCAGACTCCGCGCGCCGCGCACCCGATGGGGACCGACGATCTGGGTCGGGACCTGTTCAGCGGCGTGGTGCACGGGGCGCGGTCGTCGCTGCTGGTGGGGCTGCTGGCGTCGCTGGCGGCGACGGCCGTGGGCGTGCTGGTGGGGGCCGCGGCGGGCTACCACGGAGGCCGGATGGACGACGTCCTCATGCGCGTGACGGAGTTCTTCCTGGTAATCCCCGCCTTCCTGCTGGCCCTGGTGCTGGTGGCGGTGCTGAAGCCCAGCGTCTGGAACCTGATCCTGGTCATCGGCGCGCTGGGCTGGCCCAGCACCGCGCGGCTGGTGCGGGCGGAGTTCCTGTCGTTGCGGGAGCGGGAGTTTGTGATGGCCGCGCGCGCCATCGGCGTGCCCGCGGTGCGCCTGATCTTCCGCGGCATCCTGCCCAACGCCCTGCCGCCGGTGGTGGTGGCGTCGTCGCTGGGGGTGGCCGCCGCCATCATCATGGAGTCGGGGTTGAGCTTCATCGGGCTGGGCGATCCCAACCTGATCAGCTGGGGGTATATGCTGGGCAATGCGCGGCCGTTCCTGCGCACGGCGTGGTGGATGCCCACCTTCCCCGGGCTGGCCATCTTCCTGGCCGTGCTGAGCATCAACCTGGTGGGTGACGGACTGAACGACGCATTGAATCCACGATTGCGATCACGCTGAGGCGGGTGGACCGGTGGGCGACGGGTTGAACGACTCGCTGAATCAGACTGCGGCTGCGGTGAGCGCCGCGAAGCGCGGGGAGGAGACGCGGACCGCCGCCGGGACGGGGTCGCTGCCGCGCGGAGGCGCCGGCAGGGCAAAGCCGCTGCCGGCGGGTGCAGGCCTGCCCGGCAGGTGCGGTCCGGTCCGGCGGCGTACCTTTCGGGAGCCGGAGCCGGGCACCGGGGCACCCCATGTACATCCTGCGCGGCGTGAAGACGGTTGACGGCGGACCCGTCGATCTCACCATCGAGGGCGAGACCATCGCGTCGCTCGCCCCCGCGCCGCCCGCGGTCGCGGCCGGCCCCATCCCTGCCGGCGCAGTTGTTATCCCCGGGGATGGCCTGCTCGTTCTCCCCGCGTTCGTGGACATCCACATCCACCTGGACAAGGCCTTCGTCCGGGACGAACTGCCGGACACGGACGGGACACTGGAAGGCGCCATCCGCGCCATGCGCGACCGAAAGGCGCGGTACACTTCCGATGACGTCGCCGCCCGCGCCTCGCGCCTGATTCGCTCCAGCGTCACCGCCGGCGCCACCAGGATCCGGACCCACGTGGACATCGACGCCGCGGCCAGGCTGGTCGCCCTGGAAGGCACGCGTCGCGCGGCCGCGGAGTGTGCCGACCTGTGCGACGTTCAGATCGTGGCCTTCCCCCAGGAGGGCGTGGTCCGCGATCCCCAGGCCCGGCGGCTGATGGAGCGCGCCGTGGAGCTGGGCGTGGACGCGGTGGGCGGGATGCCGCACTGGGAAGCGGACCCCGCCGCGCAGCGGGAGCACGTGCGGTTCTGCTTCGACCTGGCCGCGGCCGCGGACCTGGACGTGGACATGCACGTGGACGAGACCGACGATGCCGGCGTCCGGACGCTGGAGATGGTGGTAGACGAAGCCATCGCCCGCGGCTGGGAGGGACGGGTGACCGTGGGACACGTCTGCTCGCTGGCGGGCGCGGACGAGGCCTACGCGGCCCGGGTGATCCGCAAGTGCTGGGAAGCGTCGGTGAATGTCATTGCCAACCCCGCGACGAACCTCATCCTGCAGGGCCGCGGCGACCGCGGGCTCATCCGGCGTGGACTCACCCGCGTGGCGGAGTTCCGCGCGGCCGGCGTGAACCTGTGCTTCGGGCAGGACAACGTCTCCGACGGATTCTGCCCGTTCGGGCGGGGGGACATGCTGGAGATCGCCTTCCTCGCCGCGCACGCCGCCCACCTGACGTCGCGCCGGGACCTGGACTACGCGCTGCGTGGCGTGACCGAGGCCCCGGCCCGGGTGTGGGGATTGCGTGACTACGGCGTGCGCCCGGGTGTGCGGGCCGACCTGATGTGCTTTCGGGCCGCGTCCTGGGAGGAGGCCCTGCGTCTGCAGAATCCTCCCGAGTTGGTCTTCTTCAAGGGCAGGCCCGTGGCCCGGTCGGCCGTCACAACCGTCGTAGGCACCGCGCCAGTGCTGGCCGGCCTGCGCGGGGATGGTGGGGAGGAGCGGCGTGGTTCCGAGGGCGGCGCGGCGGACGACGGGTGGACAGACGCGCCATCGCGGAGGAGCACCTGAGTGCGCATCGGAGTGAAGTTGCCGACGAGCGGGCCGCTGGCCGGTCCGGAGGCCATCCGGGCCGTGGCGCAGGCGGCCGACAGCCTTGGCTACGACTCGGTCTGGGTGCAGGACCACGTCACCCGCTCCCCGGACGATGCGGAGCATCATTTTGCCGTGGGCGCGTGGGAGGCCTGGATGCCTCCCGTGGTCCCCCACGTGTACGAGGCGATGTCCACGCTGGTGTACCTGGCGGGGCTCACCACGCGCGTGCGCCTCGGCACGTCCGCGCTGGTCTTGCCGCTGCGCAACCCGGTCTGGCTGGCAAAGGAGGCCGCCACCCTGGATCAGTTTTCGGGCGGCCGCCTGATCCTGGGCGTGGCTGTGGGCGGCGCCTACGTGCGCCGCGAGCTGGCCGCCATTGGTGTGCCGGAGCTGGCGAAGCGGCGCGGCGAGGTCGTGGACGAGTGGATCGACGTGATCCGCGGGGTGTGGCGGGAGAGCAGGTACAGCCACCGGGGCACATTCATCACCGTGGAGGAAGCCCAGGTCTTCCCCAGGCCGGCCCAGCGGTGGCCGCCGATCTGGATCGGCGGCACGTCTCGCCGGGCGATGGCGCGCGTGGCGCGCCGCGGCGACGGGTGGCTGGCCATCTGGCTGACGCCCGACGAGGTCAGGGAGGGCGCGGCGGTGATCCGCGACCTGGCCGCGGCGGAGGGGAGAGATCCGAAGGCCATCACCATCTGCAGCGAGCACTGGATGGCGATCGACCGGGACGCGTCGCGGGCGGCCCGCCGGTCGGAGGCGACCCGGCGCGGGTTCAGCGGCCACATCAGCGCCCTGCCCGGCGCCGCCGACGACAACGTGGCGTCCCTGGTGGGGCGGGAGGACCAGTACAGCCTGGTGGGCGACCCGCCGGCGATCCTGGACCGGCTGGGCCGATATCGAGAGGCGGGCGCGGACCTCATCATCATCCGGTCGACGGGGCACACGCTGGTGGAGGTCATCGAGTCGCTCCACATGTTCAAGGAAGAGGTCGTGACACCCCTGAGGTCGTGAGCGCGGCGGGGCGAGAGACACGCGCGGCGATGACGCGGAGGACGCAGCCGTGACACGTGAAAAGGAACGGGGGGCGCTCTTCGAAGCTCAGGCATGGCGCGAGCGCCTGGGCAGCATCGGCTGGCCGGGATTGACCGTGATCGGCACGCTGGCGCTCTGGGAGATCGGCGTCCGGGCCTTCCGCGTCCCGGAGTTCGTTCTGCCCACGCCCAGCGCGGTCCTCGCGGAGGTGTGGCGCGAGCAGGACCGCCTGCTGGGGAACGCGGTCGTGACGCTGTGGGCGGTGCTGGCGGGGTTTGGGCTTGGCGTGGCGGTGGGCGCCCCGCTCGCCTTCCTCATCGTGTACTCCCGGACGTTTGAGCGCGCGGTGTACCCGCTGCTGGTCTTCTCGCAGACCATCCCGAAGATCTCGATCATCCCGGTCTTCGTGGTCTGGTTCGGCTTCGGCCTCCTCCCCAAGGTGCTGATCGCCTTCCTGATCTGCTTCTTCCCGGTGGTGATCGACACCGTGGTCGGCCTGCGCTCGGTGCCGCCCGAGGCCGTGGACCTGATCCGGTCCATGGGTGGCTCGCGCATGGACGTCTTCACGCGGGTGCGCATCCCCAACGCGCTGCCGTACTTCTTCAGCGGCCTCAAGGTCGCCGTCACCCTGGCCCTGGTGGGCGGCGTGGTCGGGGAGTTCGTCGGGTCGACCAGCGGGCTGGGCTTCCTGATCGTGCAGGCCAGCGGGCTGCTGAACAACCGTCTGGTCTTCGCGGGGATTCTCGTGTTGAGCGCCATCGGCGTCGTCCTGTTCTACGCCGTGGACCTGCTGGAGCGCCTGCTGCTACCCTGGCATGTCACCCGGCGGGTGGAGTTCACGCCGTGACCGGGGCGGCGGCCCATGTCCCACGTGTTTGTGGGGGTGATTCTGCGAAATCTGGAGAGGGGGAGGGAGGTTCCATGAGGACTGCGCGGTGGCTGGCCGGGCTGCTGGTGCTGCCCGTGCTGCTGGGGATGGCCGTACCGGCCGCCTCTCAGGGGCGGCTGATCCCGGTCGTCTTTCAGTTGAACATCACCCCTTCACCGCCCGACCACACCTACTTCGAGGTCGGCATCGCCAAGGGCTTCTACCGGGAGGAGGGCCTGGACGTCACCCTGGAGAACGGGACCGGCTCCTCCAACACCCTCCGGCTCGTGGGGACAAGCCGGCCGCCGCTGGGCTTCGTCGACGTGGGCACCATGATCCTGGGCGTCGTGCGCGGGATCCCCGTGAAGTCCGTCATGGTGATCAACCAGGGCAGCCCCATGGCGGTGATCTTCAAGAAGAGCAAAGGGTACAAGACGATCAAGGACCTGCGGGGCGCCAGCGTCGCCACCACCCAGGCCGGCTCCCTGACGCAGATCTGGCCGGTGGTCCTGCGTGCCAACGGGATGTCCACCAGCGACCTCCGGATGATCTACACCGGGAGCCCCACGGCCAAAGAGGTGGCGATGCTCGCCGGGAACGCGGACGCGTATCTCGGCTTCTACACCGAGAATGCGGTCCGCAACCAGATGGCGGGGCACGACGTGGCCTGGATCAAGTTCTCCGACGCCGGCGTCAACATCATGAACCTGGCGGTCATCGCCAACAGCACCTGGCTGAAGGACAACGCGGCCATCGCGCGGGCTTTCGTGCGCGGCACGCAGAAGGCCATCAAGTACACGGTCGTCAATCCAAAGGAGGCCGCGGCGATCTTCCACCGCAAGCACTCCCGCGACTTCTCCGAGGAGATCGTGCTGCGCATGCTGCAGGCGGGCCTCCCGCTCCTGCAGACCCCCAACAGCAAGGGGCTCCCGTACGGCGCCGCGGCCGAGGGGGACTGGCAGACCTCCGAGCGGTACCTGGCGGAGTACGCGAAGTTCAAGCCGCTGGCCGGCATCTCGCTCTACTACACCAACGAGTTTGCGATGGGCAGGTAACGCTGGGGCATGGCCGGTCGGAATTCACCGGGCGCGGAAGAGCGGGCGCGGGGCGCGTCGGTGGCGCTGGAGGTGTTGAGCGTCGAGTACCGGGGCCGGCGTGAGCCGGTCCTGGCGCTGAGCCCTCTTACGCTCCGAGTGGAGTGCGGGGAGTTCGTCTCCATCATCGGGCCGAGCGGTTGCGGGAAGTCCACGCTCCTCAAGGTGGTCGCAGGACTGCTGCCGCCCACGCGGGGCGCCGCGGCCATCAACGGGGCGTCCGTGGACCGACCGTTTCCGGGCGCGGGCGTGGTCTTCCAGGAGCCTGTCCTGCTGGACTGGCGGACCGTGCTGGGCAACGTGATGCTGCAGGCCGACGTGCGGCGGCTGGACCGGGGCGTGTACGAGCCGCGGGCGCGCGACCTGCTGCGGCGGGTCGGGCTGGAGGACTTCGCGGACCGGCGGCCCTACGAGCTGTCGGGCGGCATGCGGCAGCGGGTCTCCATCTGCCGGGCGCTCCTGCACGATCCTTCGCTGTTGTTGATGGACGAGCCATTTGGAGCCCTGGACGCGCTGACCCGCGAGCAGATGGCCGAGGACCTGCAGCGCCTGTGGATGGACCTGGGGATGACGGTCCTCTTCGTCACCCACATCATCTCCGAGGCCGTGTTGCTCTCGGACCGGGTGCTGGTGCTGTCGGCCAGACCCGGCCGGCTGCTGGCCGACGTCCGCGTGGAGCTGCCGCGGCCGCGGGCGTTCCGGGGAATCCAGC
>JACQTN010000128.1 GCA_016210785.1 Armatimonadota bacterium | reverse complement strand
GCTCAGGTATGGGCGGGTGGGTGCTGAAGAGGTTCATTATCGCGCTACCCCTCAGGGGGTTCACTATGAACATGTGGGCGGTGGCAGGATTTGCGTCCATCGGCCTGGCCTGGACCCCGTACTCCAGCTTCTTCAGGGCGCTCGCCAGGGCGAGGGGCTTCTTGGTCACCTTTACGGCAAGGTCGTCGCAGGCGAGTTCGTTGTCCTGCTGGAGGCGGCGGTAGGCGAGCCAGCTCGTGGGCATGTAGAGGAAACCATCGCGCAGGACGGTGGCCAGCCAGGTCATCAGATAGTCCCGCCGCGCCACATGGCCGAGTTCATGCGCCAGCACCGATTCGAGTTCGGATCGGTCGAGATGATCCACCATCCAGGTGGAGAGCAAGACTGCCGGCCGCCGTATCCCGCAGGCGATGGCGAACGGACGGTTCGAGCGATACAAGAGTATCCGGGGCCGCAATGTTCTCATGCGTGCCGCCAGGCGGTCCGTCAGGGCCTGGAGCCACGCTCCCGCCGGCCTGCTCCGCCGGACGGTGACGGTCCACATGACCCCCAGCCGTGCGACTCCGAGGAACAGTCCTCCCAGTGCCACCAGGCCCATCGTCAGGGGGAGCCCCATGCCGAGCGCGTAGTCCCAGGGTGGTGTGCGCAGGAAGCAGGTCCGGCCGAGGAAGTGGTGGAGGCCACCGAGACCTACACCCAGGCTGACGATGGGCGCTGCCAGCACCCCGACCAGCAGATCGCGTCGCTGCTGAGGACCTTTCGGCTGGTCGAGCCGGCGCAGGACCGCGTACCCGGTCAGCGCGACCAGCAGGAGGCTGGAAACCCCCCAGAGCGTGTGCACCTATCGGCCCTCTTCCATCTCCCGGCGGCGGGTGATCTCCTGGAGGAGCTGGCGGACTCGCCGAGCGATCTTGGGATCCAGCACCTTGAGGCGATTCATCGCTGGTCCGGCAAAGCCGACGAGCAGATTCTCCAAGATGTGCCCTGTGACGCGGGAGGTGAATTCTGCCTGCGTGAACGCGGGGGAGTAGACATAGGCAGGGCCCTGCCGCTTCACTCTCAGCAGTTTCTTCCTGGCCAGGCGCGCCATGGTGTTCATGACCGTCGTATAGGCGATGCGCCGCCGCCGGGCCAGGACCTCAAAAACATCGCGGACCGTCGTCTCCTGCCCAGCCGGGCGGGCCCAGATTACGTCCATGACCTCGGCTTCCAGGTCGCCTAGAACCTTGCGAACCCCGGGACGATCCGGACGGAAGACCGTGATGTCTGGCTCGGGCCGCACGATGCCCCTCCCGCACTCTGACGGGGATAATCTTCCCCTTGTCCGTCGGTTCGATTCTGCTATCGTGATAGTACCATCGTCAATGGTAGATTCGCACGCTGCTCGCGAGGCATCGCCAGGGGGACGGTACCGTTGGGCAAACGGGTGCGGTTGAAGCCGCGCCGGGGAAAGCGACGCTCCGCCGGCGCGTGGTGGCTCGCGGGGCTCGTCGTCCTCGTTCTCGTCGGGGGGGCCTGGGCGGTCTCCCGGTCCCGCCAGAGCAGCGTCCCCGAGGCGTCGGCCGTCGCCGTGCGGGGAATCGAGCATGTTCACGGTCTGGCCGTGGGCCCGGCCAATCCGGCTATCCTCTGGATCGGCACACATGGAGGCCTCATCAGGGTCACGAACGGCCAGGAGTGGATGCGGATCGGCCGGCAGGGCTTCGATATGATGGGCTTCAACGTTCATCCCACCGAACCCAATGTGCTGGTGACGAGCGGCCATCCCGGCCCGCGGGACCCGCGGCGGAATCCCCTCGGGGTCCAGGTCAGTCGCGACGGCGGCCAGACGTGGCAGACCATGGCGCTCCCCGGAGAGGCCGACTTCCACACCATGACGATGAGTAAGGCCGATCCACGAGTCCTCTACGCCTGGAATGTTTCTGGACGTATGGGATTGTATCGGAGCCGCGACGGGGGGCGGCGCTGGGAGTATCTCGGGGACCGTGGACTGGAGCGCGTCTTCTCCCTGGCGGCCCACCCGCGGGACGCGGCGCTGGTCTTCGCCGGGACGGCGCGAGGTCTCTATGTGAGTCGCGACGGCGCCGAGAGTTGGCAATCCTTCACTTCGGCCCTGCTGAGTTTGCCGATCACCGCCGTGGAGATACACCCGAAGGATCCACGGATCGCCTATGTGTATGCGGCGAAGCCGGATCTCGGTTTGCTTCGCACCACGGACGGGGGGAACAGATGGACGCCGGTCGGCTTCGTGCTGGGGCAACGGGACGCGGTGGGCAATCTAGCGCTCGATCCGAGCGATCCTCAGGTCATCTACTTTGCTACCTTTGGCGGCGACTTGTACCGCTCACCGGACGGAGGGATGAGGCGTGAGCAGTGGGTCTCCGGTGGGCAGGTCGTCGTTCCGTAAGGCCGTCTTCGTCGCCTGCGCGATCACTCTGCCCCTGGCCGCGGTTCTGGCATTTGGCTTCACGCGAAATCCCCGGGCGATCCCTTCGCCCCTCATCGGGGGACCCGCGCCAGTGTTCACGCTCCCGCTCTTCACCGGCAGCACGCTCGACACCAGAACGCTGCGCGGCAAGGTGCTCGTGGTGAACTTCTGGGCCTCGTGGTGCTACCCGGCGTGCTATGAAGAGGCGCCACGGCTGCAGCGGGTCTGGGAGCGGTTCAGAGATCTGGGCGTTGTCGTCATCGGCGTGAACATCCAGGATCAGGAGCGCCCCGCGCGGGAGTTCATCCGGCAATTCGGCCAAACATTCCCCAACGGCATGGATCGGACTGGGCGCATCAGCATCGACTTCGGGGTGTACGGCGTCCCGGAGACCTTTATCGTCAGTCAGGATGGGCGGATTGTAGCGAAGTACGTAGGGGCCGTTCCTGGAGAGTGGATGGTCGACCACATCGAGCGGTTGCTCGGCGGGAGGTAACAGTCATGTGGCGAGCACAGACATGGGCGCTGCTTGCGCTCTTCACGTTGACGGCGGTTACGTTTGCGGGTCCGCCGGCATGGGCAGGTGCGCCCGCTGGCGACGACCGGCCGGTCGCGGAGATGATCAGGCTGTGCATGGAGATGATGAGACAATTTGTGGGCAGGGGCAGGATGGGCCCAGGAGGCATGATGGTCAGCCTGATGCCCGATGGTCTGGTGGGGGATGTTTCAGTTCATCCTGTTTTGGGGACTCATCCTCGCGGCAGTTCTCGTCGTGGTGATCTTGCTGCGGGGCCGACGGACTCCGGACGCTTTGGCGGCACTACAGTTGCGGCTGGGGCGAGGGGAGATTTCGCCGGATGAGTATGAACAAGTCCGGCGTCTCCTCGGGACGTAGGTTCGACCCTCGGCCTCGACCGGGAAGGACTCCCTAATCTGGAGCCAGAAGAGCAGGAGCACCAGACGCGGAGCGACACCGATCAGCAGACCGAGCCCTACGGCTGCCTCCCACCATCCCAGGAACGGCACGAAAACCTTCGGATTGACCCAATAGACCGTTGCGGCGACGAGATCTGCCACCGGGCTGACCCCCGCAATCTTCAGCGCGCCAAACCAGATGAAGGTGACCGCCAGGGCGATCCGGAGGAGGCGGATGCCGTAGGCCGACATGAAGCCGCCGATCATGGCCTGGTCGATACGATCCCACGCCCGTCGCAGCTGCCGCTCCACGAGGGTTAGGCCAGCTGGGCTTCGCGGAGCGCGGCCCGCCCTTCTCGCACTTTCTGGAAAAAGGTCGGATCCTCTTTCAGGGCCAGCGGGCGGGGGCGGGGGAGGTCGACCCGCACCTCGGTGACGACGCTGGAGTCCGTCCGCGGCGAGGCGCCCCGGCTCATCACGACCACGCGGTCGGAGAGAAACACCGCCTCTTCAATAGAATGGGTGACGAAGACAATGGTGAGGTTGCGGTCCTCGTAGAGGCGCAGCAGTTCCAGGTTCATCCGGTCGCGGGTGATCTCGTCCAGCGCTCCGAAGGGCTCGTCCATCAGGAGGACCTGCGGGTTGAGGGTCAGGGCGCGGGCGATGGCCGTGCGCTGCTGCATGCCCCCGGACAGCTCGTCCGGGTGGTAG
>JACQTN010000127.1 GCA_016210785.1 Armatimonadota bacterium | reverse complement strand
GCCGTTCATGCCGGGCATCGTCAGGTCCATGAGGACCAGGTCGGGCCGCAGCCGGTCTGTCTGGCTGAGGGCGTCCTCCCCCGAGGATGCGTGTCCCACGACCACCATGTCGGGGTGTCGGCTGAGGAACCGTGCGGCGGCCTCGCGGAACGTCCGGCTGTCGTCCACGATGAGGATCCGGTGGGGCGGCATGGTGGCGTCGACGGAGGGGACCGGCCAGGCGCCGGTCACGGCGAACGCCTCGGGCATCCAGACTGTGTGGGTGTGCGTGCTGGTCCCGGCCATGCCCCGAAAAGTTACCAGTCTGTCAGGTGGCTTCGGCGTCAACTTTACCTTGACGGGCGGGGCACGGACAATCGGGGAAACCCTGAGTTCGTTCAGAGATTACCCTGAAAATGCCGGGGCAAGGAGAGGGGAGAGTTCAGGGCGGTCGAGGGGGAACCGCCGTTCGCTTGCAGGACCCTTCGAGCGCGCATCCTGCCCTTTCAACTATTCGTCTGCAATGCCAGCAGGGCGGGCCAGCAATGACCGCGAAAGGGGCTCACGCAACTCCTCGCCACGCCGCCGGAGCCCCGCACGCATACCGTGCGCGTGTCACCACGCATCTGGCCTCTTCGCGCCGGCGAGAGACCCACCTCGCCGGCCGTGCTGCCATCGCCGATGCGACAGCGCGAGATAATCTCGTACGCAAACCCGCGCCGAAAGTTCTACGATAATGCGGCAGGATCTCATCACCCACACGTTCGCCCCTTGACAGACGGCCGCCCCGGCAGTACCGTGTTCTGGTTTACCCGGCAGGCGCGCCCGAGGTCCACGTGCGTGACGCGGACTTACGTCGCGAGCATCGAGGCTGTCATATGCCCTGGACAAATCCGGTTGGCTACCCGTTCGATGACCGGTCCATAAACCTCTACGCCCCGTCGGCGTCTGGCGTGTACGGGCTCTATCGAGGTGAGCAATGGATCTACATCGGGGAGAGCTATAAGATCCAGGTCCGCCTGCTGCAACATCTGCGTGGGGACAATCCGTGCATCACGCGCGAGGCGCCAACGCACTTCACGTATGAGCTGGTTCCTGTGACGTTGCGGGTTCTGAGGCGGGACACTTTGGTGGCCGAATTTACTCCGGTCTGCAACCAGCGGTCGGATTGAAGCCGGTTCCCACGAATCGGGCCCTATTTGATACCTGGAACGGCACTAGTGGAGGTCGGCATGCGGGCGCGGATCTCGGTGCCGCGCGCGGGCGCAGACTCAATGGCGACTTCGCCGCCCACCAGCAGCACGCGCTCCTGGATGCCCAGGATGCCCATGCTGCCGCCCCGCGCGGCGCGGCTGCGCGCCGCCTCCACGTCGAAGCCCACGCCGTCATCGCGGACGGCCAGGTGAAGCGCGTCGTCCTCCCGCCGCAGCTCCACCCACACGTGCCGCGCCCTGGCGTGCCGCATCACGTTGGTGATGGCTTCCTGCACCACGCGGAAGCACGTGGTCTCCAGGTCCGGCGCCAGCCGCATCTCCTCCAGCTCGGCCGGCGCGGAGGAGAAGTAAACCGTCAGGCCCGCCCGCCGCGCCTGCCGGTCCACGTACCAACGCAGGGCGGCGATGAGCCCCAGGTCGTCCAGTAGCGGTGGCCGCAGGTCCAGCGAAAGGTCCCGCACCCGCTGCAGCGTCAGCTCCACGGTGCCGATGCTGTCGGCCAGGCGCGCGGCCAGCGCCGGCGCGCCGGCCACCTTCTGGGCCGTCTGGAGGTCGATCTTGACCGCCGTCAGGGCCTGCCCGATCTCGTCGTGCAGCTCGCGGGCGATGCCGCGGCGCTCGTCCTCCTGCACCTCCACGAGCCGCCGGGACAGCACCTCCAGCCGCTCCCGCCCGGCCCGCACCTGCTCGAACAGGCGGGCGTTCGTGATGGCCTGCGCGGCCTGATCGTCCAGTCCGCGCAGCAGGGTCAGCTCTTCCTCCGAGAAGTGCCGGACCTGTTCGAAGGAGAAGATGACCAGACCGCCTACCAGCGTGTCCTCCCGCTGCATGACGGCGGTCACCACCGTGCGGGCGTCGATGGCCGCATACAGCCCCGCGTTGGGTACGTCGGCGATGGCGCGCACGTCGGGGGCCACGATCAGCGCGCCCTGCTCCCGCATCAGCCGGTCATACAGCGTGCGGGGGGAGGAGCGGACGTATCGCCAGAAGTCTGCCGGCAGCCCGTGGGCGCCGGCGTACACCAGGGCGTCGCGCACGGAATCGTACAGCCGGACCGCCGCGGCAGGCACGTTGAGGGCGCGGGCCGTCTCCTCGCACACCGCCACCAGCACCGCGTCCAGGTCCAGCTCCGCGTTGAGGCGAGCGGCGACCCGGGCCAGGGCTTCGGCGCGCACGGTCTCCCGCCGGCTCTCCTCGTACAGCCGCGCGTTCTCCATGGCCACCGCCGCCTGCCGCGCGAAGGTCAGCATCACCTCGCGCTCCGCGTCGTGGACGTGGTGCGGCGCCTCGAAGTAGCAGCCCACCGCGGCGATGGGATGCGCCTCGTAGATGATCGGCCACAGCGTCCCCGCCCGTATGCCGTCGGCGCTGGCGATCTGGCGCAGCAGCGAGTCCTCCGGCAGATCCAGCACGTCGGGGGTCAGCACCGGATCGGTCGATCCGCGCAGGAGGCGGCTGCCGGGCATCTCCCTCACGTGCGACAGTATGTCCGCGACGTGCTGTGGGGACAGCCCACTGAACCAGGGACAGAGGACCGTCCGGTCGCCCGTCACCGTATAGACCGCCGCGCGACTCGCCCCGGTCAGGGCCATGGCACCTTCCCCGATGGCCTCCAGGACCTCCGCCATGCTCAGCCGGCGGTTCAGCCGCTCGCCCACCTGCAGCAGGCGGTGCCGCAGGTCGGTGAGGAGGTTCAGGTGCTCCTCCGCGCGCTTGCGCTCGGTGATGTCCTCCCCCACCTTGATGTAGTGGGTGGCGTGTCCGTCGGCGTCCCGCAGCGGAGAGATGGCCGCCATCTCCCAGTATCGTTCCCCGTTCTTCTTGAAGGCGTGGATCTCGCCTTTCCAGACCTCCCCCGCCGCCAGCCGCTCCCGGACACGCTGGTAGTCACCGGGTGCGAACTCCCCCAGGCGCGTCGCCTTGGCGCCGACCATCCCCTCCGGCGCGTAGCCGGTGACCTCCGTGAACCGGGGATTCACGTACTCGATGTTCTCCTCCGTGTCGGTGATCACCACGATGCTGGCGCTCTGCTCCACCGCCTGGGAGAGCTTTCGGAGCTGTTCCTCCGCCTTCAGGCGCTCGGTGATGTCTTCGCTGACGCCCTCGAAGTACTCGATCCGGCCGGCCCCGTTCCGCGCGGCTCGCGCACTCTGGCGCACCCAGATCCTGATGCCGTCGTACCGGTGGAGCTGGATGTCGAGGTTGCGCACGGTGTCTTCGCGTTCGAGACGGCTCACCAGCCCCCGCCCCTCCTCCGGGTGCACGTAGAGGGTGGAGAGGTCCGTCTGCAGCAGCGTCTCCCGGTCGGGGTAGCCGAGCATCTGGACCATGGCCGGGTTGGCGTCCAGGATCTTCCCCTCGGGGGTGGCGCGGTACAGCCCCACGGGCACGCCCTCGAACAGGGTGCGGAAGCGACCCTCCGCCTGGCTGGTGGCCTGGCGGGCCTGCGCCCGCTCCAGGGCGATCGCGGTCTGGTTGGCAACCAGGGACAGAAAGAAGAGGTTGTCGTCGCTGGTGGCGCGGCTGCCCGGCCGGGCAATGGCCTCCGGCCGCAGGTGCTCGCGGATGGCCGCGAAGGAGGCGGGGACGATGGCCTCCGGTTCCTGCAACCCCTGCAGGGTCCGGGAGAGGCGCAGCAGCGCCTCCTGGGCCCGCAGCGCAGCCATGGACTGGGAAGACGCCACGCTCACCAGCGCGTACAGGGTGCTGAACAGGATGCCGAAACTCAGGAACGCGCCGATCCACACCAGGGTGCGGACGTCGCCGATGCGGATGCCGGGGGGAAGGGAGGCGGCGAAGGCGTCCGGACCTTCCGCCACGTACCGGCTGAGGATGAGGCCGAACAGGTAGGCGAGGGCGGCGGTGACGGTCACCCCCAGGATGGCGAACCGGACGGGCAGCGTCAGCCGGGCGTGCATACTGCCGGGGTCACTCGTGTGGCGTCACCAGCCCCATCTGGATCGCGTAGCGCACCAGACCCGCCACGTCGCGGATGTCGAGGCGCTCCATGAGCTGCGCGCGGTGAGTCTCCACGGTCTTCACGCTCAGGTGCAGCCGTTTGGCGATGTCCCGCGTGGAGTGCCCCTCCGCGATCAACTGCAGGACCTCTCGCTGGCGCGGGGTGAGCCGGTCCAGCGGGCTGCTCCCGCTGTCCACGCGCCGGATGTACTCGGTGAGGTACTTGGAGATCTGCGGGCTGAGGTACGTCTCGCCGCGCATGACCGCCGTGACGGCGAGCTCGAGCTCTGTGGTAGCGGCGTCCTTCAGGAGATAGCCCGCCACGCCGGCGCGAAGCGCCCGCCACACGTACTCCTCGTTGGCGTACATGGAGAGGATGACGACCCGGACGGTGGGGAACTCCTTGGTGATCCGCGCCGCCGCCTCCAGGCCGTTCATCTCCGGCAGCGCCACGTCCATCAGGACCAGGTCGGGGCGGAGGCTCTCGGTGAGGCGTAAGGCCTCGCGGCCGTCGCCCGCCTCGGCCACGACCTCGACCTCTGGGAGATTATGCAGCAGCGCGCGGATGCCGGCGCGCACCAGCGTGTGGTCCTCGGCGAGGAGCACACGGACCGGTTTCATCGTGACTCCTCTAACGCACGCCCACGCGGGGAAACTCTGACGCTTCCCCGCGTCTTCCGGCACGCGTTGCTCACCACGCGGTCCCGAACGCGGATCCTGCGTGAGGATGGTGGCCCGCCCTTCCTCCAGGAGTATACAGGACACGGTCCGGCAAAACAATATCCGGCCGCGCGGGCAACCGCCGGGGGGCCAAGGAGACCGAGAGAGTCAGGCGCTGAGGTCGAGGAAGCGCGCGACGTCCAGCGGGACGTGGTGGTGGGACTCCGGACTGATGGGCGCCATTTCAGCGACCTGCGCCAGCAAGCGGACCCGGCAGCCCTGGAGCAACTGCTCCGCGCGGGCGTCCAGGCGGCGGATCTCCGCGATGACGGGGGTCAGCGCCGGCTCCAGGGTGCCGGCCACGTGGTCGGGCACCGGTCCCAACGCATCGATGCTGTCCATCGCCTTCTGCCGGCGGTCCTGACAGCTCTCCAGCGCGTCGCAAGATTCCCCCTCCAACGCCTGCACCAGGTCGCGCGACGCGGCGAGGATCTCGCCGTAGTGGCAGAGATATTGGGCCAGGAGGTCGGACGCCAGCGCCGGCATCACGCGCCTCCCGACCCCTGTCGCTGGCGGAGCTGGCGGTCGGCCTCCACCCACGCCGCCCGCAGGTCCTGCAGCATGCCGGCGACCTCCTGGATCTCCGGGCCACCGTTGTTCTGGCGGGCGATGGCGAGCCGGTCGATCATGTACTGATAAAGGCGGAACAGCGAGGTGGCCAGCTCTCCGCCGCGGTCGTGGTCGAGGACGGCCATCAACTCCAGGATGATTCGCTGAACGCGGACGATGCCAGTGCGCCCGGCCGCGGCGTCCTGGGCCTCGAAGGCGCGCTCCGCCTCGGCGAGAAACCGCTGGGCGCCGTCGTAGAGCGAGACGATCAGCTGCAGGGGGCTGGCGGTGGAGGTCTGCGTGGAGCGATAGGCCCGCGCGAGCTGCATCATCGGTTCGTCCCCCGGTTGAAGCCGGCGATCTGCTGGGTGAGCCAGCCGCTCTGGGTGCGCAGCGTGCCCATGGACCGCTCCAGGTTCGTGAACATGCGGACGTAGGTGGCGCGGCGCTGCTCGACCCGCTTCTCCCAGGCGGCAATCTGTTTATCGTACAGTTCGATCGTATCTTCAATCTGCTGCATGGCGCCGGGCACCGCGCCGGTTTCCTCCTCCAGCAGCGCGCCGATCTCCACGGCCAGCCGCGCGCCGGCGCCCCGCTTGAAGGTCACCGTTCCCTGGCTGGCGCCCTGCGCCGTCAGGTCCGCGACAGACAGGCCGACCTGGATGACCAGACCTTCCGTGGTGGCATTCCCGATGTCGCCGGTGAGAATCTGACCGGTTCCCGTCGCGGCCTCGCCGTTGATCGTCCCGTCCACGTCCTGGCCCTGGATGGTCTGGGTGGTGGTGCCCACGCCCAGCGCCCCCGCGCTGGCGGAGTCGGAGACGAGGGTGTTGGAGCCGCTGCCGTAGGCGTTGCGCTCGAAGACCAGGGCCAGGCCCGAAACCGTGGCCCGCAGCGCCTTGCCCGCCGTCACCATGGCCGCGTTGAAGTCCGACGCCGCCTGGGCCAGCGTCTTGCCCGCGGCGATGATCACGGTGGTCGAGCCATCGACCGTCAGGGTCTCCCCCCCGGCCGTGGTTCCGGTGACCTGGGCGGGAATCCCGCTCGATGTCTGGCTGGAGTTGGTACCGGCGATGCTGTAGCCTGATCCTGTACCGACGCCGGAGCTGGTGACGGTGAAGTCGGTCCCGAAGGTCTTGCCCACGATCTCCAGGTGCCCCGTGCCGTCGATCTGGGCGTAGACCTTGCCGTTCAGGTTCGCGTCGGCGTTGATGGCGTCCGCCATCTGCTGCGGCGTCGTGCCCAGCGAGAAGTCGATCGTCTTCGACGAGGGAAAGAGCGCGCCGCTGAAGGTGAGCGTCTCCGTTCCCACCGTGACCGCGGCCGCCGCCACGCCCGGATCGGTGACCCCCAGCGTGCGGGTTGTCGCCGTCCAGGAGCCCTTGGTGGCGGCCTGGGAGATGGACACCGCGTAGTTCGTCGTGGGCACGACCGCGTTGGATCCCGCGCTGACGAACGCGATATCCGGGTCGGTGGCCGAACCCGTGGTGGCCATGAGCGACTGCACGTCAGAGAGGTAGTCCGTGACGGCCGTGTTCAGCTTCGTGTTGTCCACGGTCAGCTTCCCGTCGGTGCCCAGGCTCACGCCCATCTGCGGCATGTTGCGGACCGTTCCCGAGTTGAGCGTGGCGGTGGTGATAATGTCGGGGAGCAGGCGCTGGATGCGCCGCACCGTGCCGTCCCCCAGCAGCAGTCCCGCGGTCTTTTTGTCCGCATCGTACTTGGTCTGGTCGGTGATGTAGGCGGACAGGTCGTTGTAGGCGCTGACGAACGCGTTGACCGCGTTCTTCATGCTGTCGGTGTCCCTGGAGACGGTCACAGTGACCGGCCCGCCAGCCTTGCCCAGCGCCAGGCTGACGCTGGGGATAACGTCCGTGATGACGTTGGACGCCCGGGTGATGGTCAGGGCGGAGCCCCCGGTCCCCAGTTTGATCTGGGCGTCCTGCGCCGCCTGAAGATTGTTCATCGTGCCCAGGGTGGTCGAGCCGCCGCTCAGCGCGTTGCCGAACGTGATGGCGTAGGTTGCCCCGGTGGAGTTGGACCCCACCATGAGCTTGTAGCCGGCTGTGTCCTGGATGACGGACGCCGTGACGCCCGCCTTGGCGTCGTTGATCGCCTTGGCG
>JACQTN010000126.1 GCA_016210785.1 Armatimonadota bacterium | reverse complement strand
GTCCTTGGCCTCCTTGAGGCCCAGGCCGGTCAGCTCGCGGACGACCTTGATGACCTGGATCTTCTTCTCTCCCGCCGCCTTGAGGATGACGTCGAACTCCGTCTGCTCCTCGACGGGCGCCGCCGCGGGCGCGCCCGCCGGGGCCGCCGCCATCGCCATCGGGGCAGCGGAGACGCCGAACTTCTCTTCCAGCGCCTTGACCAGCTCGGCCAGCTCGAGCACCGTGAGGTTCTCGATCGCCGAGATGATCTGGTCCTTGCTCAGGTTGGTGGCGGTCTCTGCCATGTCGTCTCCTCCATGCTCCTCGGAGTTCCCGCATCCGCTACTTTGCCACAAGGTGTTTCGCGATCGCGTATCCCCCACACGGCTTCTGAGCACCCGCTTCGCCCCACCCCTTTTTTCTGGAACTCATGGGGCTGCGGCGTCGCCGGCGCCCTGCTCCTTCTGCTGCCGGATCGCATCCAGCGCGTAGACCAGCGCTCGGACGGTGCCGTTGAGCACGCCCACCAGGCCGGCCAGCGGCGACTGGATGCCGCCGACGACCCGGGCCAGCAGCACCTCCCGGGACGGCAGGTCGGCCAGCACCTTCACCTGGTCGGCGCCCAGGACCCGGCCTTCCACCAGCCCGCCTTTGACCTCCAGCTTGCGGTACTGCCTGATGAACTCCTGGAGCACCTTGGCCGCGGCCGTCACGTCCTTGTGGACGAAGGCCACCGCGGTGGGCCCCTCCAGGTGCGCCTCCAGCCCCTTCACCCCCAGGCTCTCCGCCGCGATGCGCATGAGGGTGTTCTTGACCACCTTGTACTCGGCGTGGGCCTCGCGCAGCCGGCCGCGCAACTCGCCCAGTTCCGGGACGTTGAGTCCCCGGTAGTCGGTGAGGATGACGGCAGAGGCCCCATCCAGCTTCTGCCTGATCGCTTCGACCTGTTCGACCTTCTCCGATCTCGCCATGACACCACCCCGTCGTCCGCGCTGAAAACACGCGGGACCACCCGCCTCACCCTTTCCACGGGGGTCCCGGCAGGACGCCTCGGCAGGCGACCCCCGCACGCCGCGGGCGGCCATTAAGCCCCGCAGGGCACCTGCTGTCTACAGCACGATATTCGGTTGGACTGCCCGACTTCTCCCGGACTTCGCGGATTATACCATGTCGCGGGTCCGGCAGTCTACGCGACCACCTTCGCCGCCTGGGCCTTCACGGCATCGACCCGGACCCCGGGCCCCATGGTCGTGGAGACGGCGATGCTCTTGATGTACTGGCCCTTGGCCGCGGCGGGCTTGGCGCGCACGATGGCGTCGATGAGCGCCTGCAGGTTCTCGTGCAGGGCCTCCTCCGAGAAGGACGCCTTGCCGATCGGCACGTGGACGATCCCGGTCTTGTCCACCCGGAACTCGATCTTCCCGGCCTTGACCTCCCGCACCGCCCGCCCGATGTCCATGGTGACGGTGCCCGCCTTGGGGTTGGGCATCAGGCCGCGCGGGCCGAGGATGCGGCCCACCCGGCCCACCAGGTTCATCACGTCGGGGGTGGCCACGGCCACGTCGAAGTCGGTCCACTGCTCCTGCTGGATCTTCTGGATCAGGTCTTCGGCGCCCACGAAGTCGGCGCCCGCATCCTGAGCCTCCTTGGCCTTCTCCCCTTTGGCGAACGCCGCCACCCTGACGCGCTTGCCGGTCCCGTGTGGCAGCACCACCGTGCCCCGCACCTGCTGGTCGGCGTGCTTGGGATCCACGCCCAGGCGGAGGGCCACCTCCACCGTCTCGTCGAACTTGGCCCGCGCCGCCTGCTTGACAAGCCGGACGGTCTCCTGGGTCTCGTACACCTTCCCGGGCTCGATCGGCTTGGCCGCTTCCAGGTAGCGCTTCCCGTGCGTCCGCATGCCGTTATCCCTCCGTGACCTCAATGCCCATGGACCGCGCCGTCCCCTGGATCATCCGCACCGCGGCGTCCAGGTCGTTGGCGTTGAGGTCCTTCATCTTCGCCTGGGCGATCTCGCGGACCTGGACCAGGGTGACCCGCCCGACCTTGGTCTTGTTGGGCTCGCCGGATCCCTTCTCCACGCCCGCCGCCTTGCGCAGCATCACCGACGCCGGGGGCGTCTTGGTGACGAAGGTGAAGGTCCGGTCGGAGAAGACGGTGATCTCCACGGGGACGATGGTGCCTTCCTGCCTGGCGGTGCGCTCGTTGTACTGCCGGCAGAACTCCATGATGTTCACGCCGTGCTGGCCGAGCGCGGGACCCACGGGCGGCGCCGGAGTGGCCTTGCCCGCGGGGATTTGCAGTTTGACGATCGCCTGCACTTTCTTGGCCATGGCTCTGGCGGCTCCTTAGACCCTCTCCACCTGAGAGAAGTCCAGTTCAACGGGCGTTCCTCGGAGGGGGAGGGCGATCCCGGCACGTGCTCCGTTTTCGTGAGCCGGGTCGTCCTTACCGCGCTCACCTACTCACGGCGCCCCTTCCGATGCCTCCCCCTCCCCTGCCCCACCTTCTCCCGGCAAGATCGCTAGCTCCAGACCGGCATAGCCGGTCTTCGCAAGGGGGGGTTCATGGTCAAGCTCTACACTCGCTCCACCTGAGAAAAGTCCAGTTCAACGGGCGTCTCCCGGCCGAAGATCGCGACCATCACCTTGAGTTTTCCCTTATTGGGATTCACCTCATCAATCGTGCCGCTGAAGTTCACGAACGGTCCTTCCTTGACGCGCACGCTCTCCCCCTTTTCATAGATCACCTTGGGAG
>JACQTN010000104.1 GCA_016210785.1 Armatimonadota bacterium | reverse complement strand
ATCCCAAGGTGGAGCGGGTGCACTATCCCGGCCTGCCCTCCCATCCCAACCACGACGTCGCCCGCCGGCAGATGCGCGGGTTCGGCGGGATGCTGGCCTTCGAGGTGAAGGGCGGTCTCGAGGGAGGGAAGCAGTGCGTGGAGCACCTGCGCCTGATGAAGCTGGCCGTGAGCCTGGGCGGCGTGAGCACGCTGGTCACCCACGCCGCCAGCACCACCCACGTGAAGGTGCCGCGGGAGGACCGGCTCCGGGCGGGGATCACCGACGGGCTCATCCGGGTGTCGGTGGGCATCGAGGACGTGGAGGATCTCATCAACGACCTGGATGGCGCGCTGAGCCACGTGTAACACCTTCACGGCGTGGGCGGGGGGAGGTCGCCGTGGTCGAGGTGCACCCGGAGCGGTTCGTGGCGGTCACGGTGCCGGCCCGCCTGGGGCCCAGCGTGCGCCTGGTGACCGACCGGCTGCGCACGCCCTTCTTCGTCCTCTTCCAGTCGGAGGAGATCGTGATCGTGGCGCTGGAGGGGGAGTGGGGGCGGGAAGCCCATTTTCTACCGGGCGCGCGCGCCGAGCGCGGGTTCCGCCTGATCACCCTGGAGACCTCGCCGGACAACTCCCCGCGCCTTCCCGAGATCCTGGCGCGGATGCACCCCGCGGGTATTCACGCCCGTCCCCTGTCCGCCTTTCATCGGGACCACCTGCTGGTGCGGGAGGAAGAGGTGGCGGCCGCCACGGAGATCGTGGCGGCCGCCGTAGAGGAATACCGCGCGCAGAACGCTACCTGATCTTCCCCCGCGCCAGCACCGGCCAGACCACCTCGACCCTGCCTTTCCGCACGCCCACCACCTCATCGTGCAGGTTGGTGACCTGGCAGGTGTGGTTGGGGATGATGGTGACCCGCTCGCCCACTTTCGGCTTCCGCGCGCAGGCGGAGAGGTCTACGTGGCCGTGCTCCTCCGACTGCTTCTCGATGACGGCCTCGGGGTACTCCAGGATCAACCCGAAGCCCTTGCCCGCCGCCGGCTCCACCGGGTCGTTGCTGAGCGTCTTGGAGCCGGCGTCCAGGATGGCCCGGTCCGGATGGGGCCGGCTGGCTACCGTGGCGATGATGCGCATGGCGCACTGCTCCACCGTGGCGGCCTTCCTGGCCATGCAGTTACGGTCGTTGTACAGGTACGTCCCCGCCCGGAGTTCCGTGATCTCCGGCACCTCGTGGGTCTGAAAGGCGCCCGGGGTGCCGCCGCTGGTGATTGCCTCGACGGGGATCCCCTTCTTCGCGAACAACTCCTTCGCCGCGTGCAGCCACGGCCCGGTAGAGGGCAGGGTGGGGTAGGTCATCAGGCCGGCGAAGGCGACGCCGGACAGATCCAGGATGAGGCGCGCCAGGTCCAGCGCTTCCTCCGGCGTCTGCACACCGGTGCGCTTGAAGCCCGTGTCGCACTCCACGAAGATGGGGACGGTGGCGCCCTCCGCGGCGGCCGCCTGCGAGATGCCGCGGATGCACTCCGGGGAGTCGGCCACCACCCTGACCTTGGCCTGGTGCGTCAGGCGCATCAGCCGCTCCAGCTTCGGCGCGCCCAGGAGGGGGAAGGTGATGAGGATATCGCGCAGACCGCCCGCGGCCATCACCTCCGCCTCGCCCACCTTCTGGCAGCAGATGCCCGCCGCGCCCGCCGCCACCTGTTTGTGGGCGATCGCCGGAATCTTGTGGGTCTTGATGTGCGGGCGATTGGTGAGGCCGTGCGCGTCGCAGTAGGCCTGCAGCCGCGCGATGTTGGCCTCCATGATGTCCAGATCGATGGTGACGACCGGGGTGTCCAGGTCTTCCACTTTCATGGCCGTGTTCTCGTTCCTCTCACATGTTTGCCGGCCGCTCTCACATGTCGGCGGGCCGGGCCTGCAGCGTCACGCGGACGGTCACCGTCTGCCCGTCGCGCAGCACGGTGAGCGTCACCTCCTCGCCCGGCTGCTTCCGCAGCACGTAGCCCAGCAGCGTCTCGAAAGAGGTGACAGACCGGCCGTCGATGGCGACGATGACGTCACCCTCTCGCTGCCCGCCCCGCAGCCCCGCCCTGGCCGCGGGGCCGTCGCCGATGACCTCGATGACCAGGATGCCTTCCTGGACGGGCAGGTTCAGGTCCCGGGCGATCTCCCTGGTGATGGTCGTGCCGCTGATCCCCAGCCAGGGACGCCGGATGGTCCCCGTGCGGAGCTGGTCCAGCGCCCGCCGCACGTCGTCGATGGCCACGGCCAGCCCGCCGCCCGTCCGTGCGGAGGCCACCACCAGGCCGATCAGCTCGCCGCGCGTGTTGAGGAGCGCGCCGCCCGAGTCTCCCGGGAAGACCGGCGCGGAGTGGCGGATCATCATCACGCCGGGGCGGTACTGCTCGCTCACGTCCACCACGGTCCCGCTGGACGGCTCGCTGCGGCGCGGCGCGCGGCCCAGGGCGATCACCGGATCGCCCGGCTGCAGTAGTCCAGACTGGCCCACGGGCAAGGGCGGCGCGGTGAGGCCGTCCACTTCCAACAGGGCGGCGTCCAGCAGCGCGTCGGCGCCCAGCACACGCGCTTCATGTACGCCGGAGCGGTCCCGCGTCGTGACCATGACGCGCACCGCGCCCCGCACCACGTGCTCAGCCGTCAGGACGAGCCCGGAAGGTTCCAGCACGATGCCCGATCCCGATCCCTCTCCCGGCCGCCCGCCGCCGCGCCGCTGCACCAGGATCCGGATCCACACCACCGACGCCTCGGCCTGTTCCAGCGCGGCCTGGGGCAGGGCCTGCGCCCGGACACCCGCCCACACGGTCTGGGGCAGCGTCGTGCCGGACAGCGCGAGCAGGGGGATGCGGATCTCCGGCCCGTCAAGGTCGGGACCGGCGGGCGCCGCGCCCGGCAGGGTGACCGCGGGCGCCATCAGCAGCACGGTCAACAGCAGGGCGGTGAGGCTCGCCCTGATAGCCGGCGAGGCCCGTCGGCCTTCCTTCGTCATGCCTGCGCTATGCCCACCCACCGCGGGTATCGCTGCGCCAGGGATCCCCGACGGCTCCACGGTTCTCACCTCCGCCACGCCCGTGCGGTACTGTTCCCCGCGGGGACGGGAGTCCCCTCCTCTACCTGGACGACGGCCGCGGGGTCCGGTTCATCCCGACCTGTCCGTTCGCGGCGGCGGGCTCACCGCCGGCTGTCCATCTCGCGCCCGCGGCGCGCGTCCCGCGCCGCCTCGTCCGGCGGGCGGATGCCCCTGAACATCGCGTACAGCGCTAGGT
>JACQTN010000105.1 GCA_016210785.1 Armatimonadota bacterium | reverse complement strand
GGCCAGCACGGCGACGGTGATGGCCAGCCCCGGGATGATGGACGCCCACGGCGCCAGTTGCAGGAAGCGCAGTCCGTCCGACACCATGCCGCCCCACGTCGGCGTCGGCGGCGAGATGCCCAGTCCCAGGAAACTCAGCGTGGACTCGGTAAGGATGGCGGTGGATACCCGCAGCGTGGCCAGGATCACCACCGGCGACAGGGTGTTGCGCAGGATGTGGCGGACCATCACCGTCGCGTGGGAGGCGCCCAGCGCCCGCGCCGCCTCCACGAAGTCCAGCTCCCGCAGGCGCAGCGTCTCGGCCCGGATGAGCCGGGCGAAGTGGGGGAGGCCGGAGACAGTGATGGCGATGATGAGATTGCCCACCCCGCTGCCCAGCACGGCCAGGATCGCGATCGCCAGAAGGATCACCGGGAACGCCATCAGCACGTCCACGACGCGCATGACGACCTGGTCGTAGACGCCGCCGAAGTAACCGGCCGCCAGGCCCATGCCGGTGCCGATGACCGCAGCGCCGCCCACCGCGGCCACGGCCACCAGCAGGGAAACACGGCCTCCCCACATCAACCGGCTCAGCAGGTCGCGGCCGAACTGGTCGGTGCCCAGGAGATGCTGCCCGCCCGGCGGCGTGAGCCGGTTCAGCAGTCTCTGGGCGTAGGGGCTGGCGGGCGCCAGCCACGGCGCGCCCACGGCGCTGATCGCCACCGCCAGCAGCACCAGCACGCCCACCGCCGCGCTGCGCCGGCGCCACACCTGGCGCGCCAGAAGTGGGAATCCCTGCAGGCGCGCCGGGCGCCCGGTTTCACGTCCGACGGCCTGTGCCACAGCGCGCATCAGCGTGCGCGCCGGCCGGGACGGCCGGCGCGGCTATCCAAACCTGATCTTGGGATCGAGCAGCGCATACGCCAGGTCTACCATGATGTTGACCATGATGATGCCGAAGGCAAAGATGAGAATCGTGCCCTGCACCACTGGATAGTCGCGGGCGTAGATGGCGTCCACCAGCAGCTTGCCCAGCCCGGGGCGGGCGAAGATGTACTCCACCACCACGGCGCCGCCCAGCAGGTACGCCATGTCCAGCCCCACCACGGTGGCGATGGGGATGGCGGCGTTGCGCATGGCGTGCCGGCGCACCACTCCCGGCTCCGCCACGCCCTTGGCCCGTGCCGTCCGGATGTAGTCCTGTCCCATGACCTCCAGCAGGCTGCTGCGCGTCATGCGCGCGATCAGCGCCGCGGACCGGATGCCGATGGCCACCGCCGGCAGCACCAGGTGGCGCAGCATGCTGCCCACGTCTCCTGGCGTCCCCGCGCCGAAAAAGGGCAGCCAGCCGAGCCGGAACGAGAAGAAGTACAGCAGCAGCACGGCCAGCCAGAAGCTGGGGCCGGAGAGCCAGACCATCGCCAGCGTCATCGACAGGTAGTCGATCCACGTATTGCGGCGCAGGGCGGAGATGACGCCCGCGGGGATGCCAAACAGCACCGCCAGGGCCACCCCGGCCGCCGCCAGCATCATCGTGGCGGGGATCTGGCTGGTGATTTCCCCCATCACCGGCTGCTGCGTGCGGAACGACTGCCCCAGGTTGCCCCGCAGGATGTTGCCGAAGTAGATCAGGTACTGCATGTACAGCGGCTGGTCCAGACCCAGGTAGGTGCGCACCTGGGCCAGGAACTCCTTGCTCACGTTCACGTAATCCCCGATCACCAGCGCCTCCGGCGAGCCGGGAGCGATGTGGATGAGGAGAAACGCCAGCGTGATCACCCCGATCAGCGTCGGGGTGGCCGCCAGCACTCGCCGGAAGACGTAGGGCATGCTCGGCGTGTCGCTCCGCGTTCGTCAGGCGGCCCGCGGAGGGAGGCGCGGCCCGCGCCTTCCCTCGGACGTAGCAGTGCCGCGCGGTCCTACCGCACGAAGGTGATGAACTCGAACCGGGCCATCGTATTCGGAGGGGGAGCGGTGCTCCCCCTTCCGAACCTCCCCCTGCCGAGTGCGTTCCACGCATGCCAGGTGGAGGTGCTCCAGGCCGGCCGAGCCGGCCTTCGCAAGCCACGTGTGTTCATCGCGCGAAGGTGATGAACTCGAACCGGGCCATCCAGTGGGCGGTGTTGGGCACCGCGCCCCGGATGTAGCGCTGGTACGCCGTGACGTACAGCGGGTACCACAGCACCATGAACGGCACGTCCGTGGCGATCTTCCGCTGCGCCTCCACGATGATCTGCCGGCGGCGCTCGGGGTTGATCTCCACCCGCTGGGCGTCGATCAGGCTGTCTGCGCCGCCGTAGAAGGAGGAGTTGTTGCCCGGCGGCACGTTGGCGGAGTGGAAGATCTCGGTCAGAAACTGGTCCGGCTCGAACCGGGTGATGGAGTCGATGATCAGGTCGTAGTTGCCGCTGTTGCGCCGGGCGAAGTAGGCGCCGGTCTCCAGCAGCTCCAGCCTCAGGTTGAGGCCGATCTCGCCCAGCATCCCCTGCAGCGCGGTCGCCGTATCCGGATCGGCGCCCTCGGCCCGGAAGATGAGGGTGGCGTTGAGCGGTCCGCGCACGCCGGCCTCCTGCAGCAGGCGCCTGGCGCGCTCCGTGCTGAAGTCGTACTTCGGGATGTCGTCGGTGTACCCAAAGGTGCCCTGCGGGATCACGGAGTGACCCACCTTGGCCATGCCCTGGGTCACGGAGAAGACGATCGAGTCCTTGTTGATGGCGTGGGCGATGGCGCGGCGCACGCGCACG
>JACQTN010000091.1 GCA_016210785.1 Armatimonadota bacterium | reverse complement strand
GTCCCCACGCGCAGTCCCGCGCCTTCGATGGCAGCCGCGTAGCCGTTCAGCACGTCGGTCCGCACGCCTGCCACGACCACGTCCACCTGGCCGTCGCCGGGGCCGGGCGGCCGGCCCAGCACGCGGTAGTCCACCACTGCCTCCGCGAAGGGGTATGGGAGCAGCCGCTCCGCCTCCCAGCGGATGGCGTGCGCCAGGTCCCGCGGGCCGAGGGCCGGAAGCCGCAGCCGGCGCACCACACAGGCCGCGCCAGAGACAGCCGCATGGACGGTGGCGCCGCGCAGCCCCGCCGTCTCCGCGGCCCGCCGCACGCACCCGGCCACCGCGGCGATGTCCCGGATGATCCCATTCTGGATCGCCCCGCCGGGGAGGTCCACCGCCGCCCACCGGGTCAGGCGGTTGCCTTCCATCTCAACGATTTTCACGGAGGAGTGCCCGAGGTCCAACCCCACGGCGCGTGCGGAGGAGGGGAATCCCAGCAGCCTCACGGCTGCACCGTCCACACGCGGATGCGCGGCGGCGTCCCGCGCTCCAGCACCAGCCTCAGCGTCACCGCGCCCTTGCCATACCGGCCCTTGGACTCGAACTCGGGAGTTCCTTGAGCGACGCGCCGGAAGGTGGCGCTCCCGCGGCCGACCTCGACCGTCCGCTCCACCGTGGTGACCTCCTGCTCGCGGCCCTCGGCGATGGTCGCCAGCACCACCGCGAGCCCCGCGTCCGCGGCATACCGCGCCCGCAGGAAATCCTTGTGGAACTGGAGCAGGCGCGCCTCGTCCGCCACGCCTTCCAGCATCCCCACGATGACCAGAGAGAGGATCACCCCGGCGAAGACGGCCGCGATGAGCACCACGCCACGCTCATCGTGCGCACATGACGGCATGCGGGCGTCTTTGCTCGCGTATGCGTGCAGGGCGCCGTCTGCGCGTCGGACATCGTCCGCGTCGGAGGTTGTCACGTTTCGGACGCTGTCTATCTTTCGCACGTCATCTACGTTTTGCACGGCGTTTGCGTCTCGCACCGCGTCACCGCGTCCTCAATCCCGCCAACTGCACCAGCCGGTAGTCCGGCCGGCCGTCGCGGTCGGTGTCGATCCCCACGGTAATCTCCACGAGCCGGATGCGCCCGGGATCCGCGGTCGGCTGGATGATCTCGTTGAAGTAGCGGAAGGTGAGCGCCGCGATAGAGACGTTGGGATCGGAGACTACCAGCGCGTCGCCGCCTTCGGAGGTCGCGCTGCCGGGGCACGGCGCGCGCCGCCGCTCGTAGAGCACCGCTACGGGCAGAGGCCGCGCCTGTGCGGCGTAGAAGCCCCGACACTCCGCACCGCGCTCCAGGTCGAAGGTACCCGCCAGTTCCAGCGCCGTCTCGCCCGCGGCGCGCACTTCTGATGTGGCCTGGACCGCCGACGCCATCCACTGCAGCACCGCCCGCGCCTGCTGCTGGGCGGCGAGGTCGCGCTGTGCCTCCCCCTGTGCCGCAACCGCCAGCGTGAACGCCCGGAACACCAGCAGCCACACCAGGGCGCCCATGCTCAGTGCCACCAGCAGTTCGATCACCGTGAAGCCCCGCTGGGGACCGGCAGTCGCGTTTGTCTCTGCCGTGACCGAGACGTTCATCGTCCGGGTCGCGCACCGATCAGGGTGGAGAGTTCAAAGGCCGGCGCGGTGTCGGCCATCGTGGGGTAGACCGCCACCGTCACTTCTTTGAGGACCGGTCGTTCAGACACCTGGCGGATAACCATCTCCGCACGCGCCGTGCCATGCGGCAGAGGGGGCAGTCCCTTGAGCGCCTCCACGGCGTCGTACCGGCCGGGCGACGGCAGCACCTTCACGCCGAGCGTCATCGCCGCTTCCATGGCGCCCTGCACCCAGGCCGCGGCCGCCGTCTCGCGCTCGGCCTCGCGGACCTTTCCCAGCCCTGCTGAGGTGGCGACCAGGAGCACGGTGAAGACCAGCGCAACCAGGCCGAGGGCGACCAGCACCTCGACGAGCGTAAACCCTGCCTCTGATCGCACCGTGCCGGCCTCCAATTTCCGGATGATGCTGGCCCCTGATGACCTGGTCCCGGGCTCCAATCGCGCGGCACCGGCCTTCGGTCGTATCGGGTCAGCCTCCGACCGCGTGATGCTGGGTTCCAAAGGCGTGGTTCCGGCCTCCGATCGCGTGACGCCGGTCTCCAACGCCGTGGCCCCGACCTCCAGTGGCGTAGCCCCGACCTCCAATGACGTGGTTCCGGCGTCCGGTCGCACGGTGCGGGCCGTTGATCGTCCAGCTCCCGTCTCCCTTCTCATTGCGGCGCACCTGCGGTAATGGTTGGGACGATGTAGGCGTGTCCGCTCGCGGCGGGCACCAGGATATCCACCCTCCCGGTCTCGCTGCGCAGCGTCACAAACCCGCCGGAACTGTATCCGGCCGGCGAAAACCAGATCTCCCGCGTGGCGACCACGGCATCCAGCGACACGCGGGGCGGGAAGTTCACTTCATCAATCCTGGTCTCACCTCGCAAGATGATGTAGCCGTCGTCCACGAACCGCACGGTGTACCGCTCCCCCCGGGCCTGGGCGCCGGCCCTGGCAAAGTGGAGGTCGCGGACCAGGCGCCGGGCGGCGTGATCGAGGCTGAGCGTGGCCAGAAGACCGGTGAAGCGAGGGAGGGCCAGGGAGAGGATGATGCCCCCCACGGCGAGGACGGTGAGCAGTTCAATGAGCGTAAACCCGAGGTCTCCCGGCACGGAGATCACGCCCAGCCAGCTTCGGCGCGCATGCATCCCGCGTCCCGCGCTTCTCCCCGCGTGACACTTCCTGGGAAGCCAGATTCGCGACGCCACCATCATTTAGCGTGCCGTTGTCTTGGAATTCGATAGAAAATGACTATCCTTTCCATCATAAGGCCCCTCTTGAGAAATCGCTCGTGGCTTCTGCAGGAAAACGCCCGAAGCGCATCTAATCGGCCCCCAAGCCGTTTTCCAAGCATGCGACAACTCAAATCAACTTTCCTCACTACCCCTAACATTCCCCCTTCTTCGTCAGGCTGTCTTCGCCGGACAGACAGGCGAGGGTTGATTCGCGGGCACTCCTTGGTGGCGGTCGCGGCGGGCCTGGCGATTCTGGCGTGCCCGTCCAACCCGAGCCGAAGACGATCTGCATGACCGGTGCATGACTGACATGTCAACGCGCGGAGCGCTCAAGACGCCAGTCGGATCACCCAGTTATCATGGATGTTGACGCAACCAGGCGCGACATCACTGCCGGGGGTGCTGCGGATGCACACGATCAGAATCGTCCTCATCGTGACGATCTTTTCGGCGGTCCTGGGGCTGGCCGCCGACAGACGAGCGACTTCTTTTGCCCAGTCCTCTTCGCCCTTCGCGGCAAAGTACCTGATGGCGTTCGACGCGTGCGACACGAGCAGGGGTGCCAACTTCTGCCGGAACCCGCGCCGTGACACAGTTTATCTGGCGCGCTCCAATGACGGGCGAACGTGGTCGCCGGTACCGGGGGTGGATCCGTTCCCCGGAAACGTACCGGATCTGGTGCGTCGGGGAAACACGCTGTACGTGTACTACCTGACGTTCGACCGCACCCTCACGATTCCCGAAGTTCTGAACGTCCGCCGCTATGACATGGCCAGTGGAGCCCTGATTGGGGAGTCGCGCGCGACCATCGAACACAGCGACGGAACGCAGCAGGCGATTGTCGATCCAAGCCCGACGATCGACGAGCAGGGAAGAATCGTGCTGTTTGTCCTGGTGCATGACGGCGGCAATCCGGGGTCTTGTCCGGCCGGCGTATCCAGTTGCGCGAAGGTCTTCTTGAGTGCCACTGAAGTTGCCGGCAGCGACGGCACCAGGTTCGTCGTCGATCCCGGCGCCCGCTTTGAGATCACGCTTTCATCGGATGAAAGCGCGACGGACCCCGACATTTTCAAGGGGGCAGACGGGTACCTGCTCTACATCTTCAAGGGGAGCGACAACAACGTCCTCGCCGCGTCCTCCGGAAGCCTGCGCGGCACATTCGCTCTCATTCCGGGACTGCCGGGCGGGGTCTTGGCGACCGGCGAAGGCGGCATCCAGTCCGGTCACTACGATCAGGCCACGGGGCAGTACTGGTTGTATGTTCACACCAGGCCGCCGGGGCCGGGCGACATCGCAATCATCCGGCGCGCGGTGCATGATGCGGTAAACACTCCCGTTCCTGCTGGGGCCTTCGAGACGGTCATCGCCGGCGCCACCTTCCCCGGGCTCAGAGCATCCTTCACCGTCGAAAGCCCCGGGTTCACGGTCAACGAGGTGGTGGCGGCCGTCGACATCAAGCCCCAGTCCTGCCCCAACCCGATCAACACCAGGAGCCGCGGTGTCCTCCCCGTGGCCATCCTGGGTGCCTCGGACTTCGTGGTAACCGGCGTGGTCCTCACGTCCGTGCGCCTGGAAGGGGTCGCTCCCGAGCGCGTCGCGCTGGAGGACGTGGCCGCGCCCTACCGGCTGCTGACGGGGAAAACGGGCCAGACGGACTGCGCGACGGCCGGCCCCGATGGTTTCCTCGACCTGTCGCTGAAGTTCGACCAGAGTGCAGTGATCCGGGCCGCCGAGGCCCGCCTGGGCCCGCTGCGCGACGGTCAGGTGGTGACCTTGCGGGTGACGGGAACCATGGCGGACGGTGGATCACTCGTGGGTGAGGATGTGGTGGTCATCCTGACAAAGTGAGGGGCACCGCCATCATGCGGGTCGAGCGCCCCGTTAGATTCCATGGAATGTGCTCAAATCTTCGGCAGGCCGCAGCCTTACAAAGGGGAAACGCAGGCACTCTCGTAGACTAAAGCATTCTCTCGCTGAACCGGAGCACTCAAACGTGTTCCTTCGCCCGCAGTGCGGGTGTTGTCCGGAAGGGGGTGGGACTCCGATTCGAAGTTGAATCCTGGATCGTCCGGCAGGGTCGTTCAGGCAGTCATTCCTGGGCTTGCAGAAGGGAGGGCCATGAACGGCAGCGAGCTTGGGACCCGCGCGATGCGGGTGGCATCGGTGGTTCTCCTCGTCGTACTTCTCATCCTGCCCTCATCGTTCACTCCGGCATCTTTGAAAGCAGCCCCTGCCGGGCCCCCCGAACTCCGCTACATTGACGTTCATGCCCACCTGCTGAAGGACTGGGAGATCGCCGTGAGGCAGGGTGGGAGCCCTCCCCCTCCCGGGACTCCCCCGTGCAGTCGCGCGAGCGCCGTGGCCAGCGCCCTGTCGGTCATGGACCAGCTGGGGATTGAGCAGAGCGTGATCATGCCGACCGCCAATCCAGACGCCGTGAACTTTCCATGCGATCACGAGAGCCTGACGACAATAGTGAGTGAGCATCCGGATCGGGTTGCCTTCCTGGGGGGCGCCGCTACCCTCATGCCGCTCTTCTTCACCAACGGCACGGCGAGCGAGTTTGAGGCAAAGGCGCTGGCTGTCCTCCGGGACGGCGCCCACGGGTTCGGCGAGATGACGGCAGAGCACTTCTCGCTGCAGCCTGACCATCCGTACGTCAACGTGAGCCCGGATCATCCACTCTTCCTGCTCCTGGCCGATATTGCCGCCCGCTATGACGTGGTGATCGACCTCCACATGGAGGCAATCCCGTTCAATATGCAGTTCCCGTTCCCCCAGCCGGAGCCGCCGAACGCCCGCCCGAACCCGCCGAATCTCACAGCGAACATCGAGGCCTTCGAGCGACTGCTGGCCCACAACCGCAAGGCACGCATCGTATGGGACCACGCCGGCTGGGACCTCACCGGGCAGCTGACGGTGGACCTCATGCGCCGCCTGCTGGCCGCCCATTCCAACCTGTACATGAACATCAAGATCAGCAGGAGCAGCCTCGGCTCCGGGAACTTCCTGGGGCCCAACAGCCCGCTCGACCCGGTCGACTCAAACTATCGTCTCTCCCTTGAGTGGCTGGCTCTCCTC
>JACQTN010000090.1 GCA_016210785.1 Armatimonadota bacterium | reverse complement strand
GCGCGCAGGTCTGCCACCACGTCCCTGGGCTGCTCTCGCCGCCCGCATTGATACTGCGCACCGTGCTTTGTGGCATCCAGTTTGGTGAGCGCATTCTTGAACTGTTCAAATCGCTTTGTGTTGATGATCTTGACCTGTCGCACCCGTTTGACTTGGGAGATGGGAACGATGCGTACCTTCCCCGCCATCACGCACCTCAGGATGTAGAGATGATGACCCTCCAACAACCGACTCAATCATAGCCGTGCGCTGCGAAAAGTCAATCACGCAAACTGGTGTGAATCACGGCAGGAATGCGGTTGATTTAGGTGCGATTGCATATCGCGAGATACCCCCAATCGATTGGCGATAAACATCACCGTTTCGGGGCGGTTGACGCACAGTGCTGGCCAGCACGCCGCCGACCCGCCCGCGCGTTGGTCCGACGGATGCCCGGCCAGGCGCTGTATCTGTGTTGCGGGGCACCCGCTGCGGCACTCCCGCCTCGACGCCGCGGGAGCCTCCGGCGAGCCCCCGGGCGGTGGGGTCCCAAGGTCCAGCCGGGGATGAGCGGCGCTGCCGGTGCGAAGATGCTGCCGGGTGCGGAGATGCGGCCGGGTGGGGAACGCTACCAGGTGGCGATGAGAAGAGGCTGGCTCGTCGGCCTGGGGCTTCCCTGCTCCGGCTCCACGGTGATGCCGATGCCCTTGGACATGGCGATGTTTCCGGTCACGGGGACGACGTGCATCTCCGCCTGCGGTTTGAACATGCCCGCGCTCGCCGGCTCCGGGAGCAGAAGCCACAACTGATAGGCCTGCCCCGCGGGGGGCGTTTTCATCGTAGAGATGACCAGCACGCCCGCGTTCCGCTGGCGGTTGTACACGAACGTGACGCGGCCCATCTCCTCCTGGCCCCGCAGCATGGTCATCTTGGTGGCCGGATCGGCCAGGACGGTGAGCACCTGCTGGTGCATGGCCATGGACTGCTTCATGCTTGCCATCTCGCTCTTCATCTGGATGTTCGAAGCGAGCAGTCCGCCCAGCGCCACCACCAGCGCCGCCGCCACGGCCAGGGCGGGCCATCGCACCAGCCATGGGATCGGCCGCGGTGAAGGTGGGGACTCGATGCGGGCCACGGTGGGGATGGCAGCGATGCGGTCGCGCAGCCGGCCGGACGGGAGCGCCGGCGGGATGGCCAGCGCCAGGTCGGCTGCCGCGGCGCGCAGCGAGTCCACCTCCGCGCGGCAGATGGGGCACGCGCGCAGATGGGCCTCGAACGCCCGCCGCTCCTCCGGCTCCAGGGCGTCCAGCACGTAGGCGCCGATGCTGTCCGCGTGCTCCCTGTGGCTCATCGTTCCGCGTCCGTCTCCACCGACCGCAGCGCCCGTGCCAGGGCCTGCAGGGCCAGGCGCATCCGCGTCTTGATGGTACCCAGCGGAGCGCCGGTCCTGGCGGCGATCTCCCGGTGGGTCATCCCCTCAAAGTAACCCAGCGTGACCACCTCCCGCTGCTCGGGAGCGAGGCTCTCGAGCGCCCTCTGCACCGCCTCTCTTTGCAGCGTCAGCCAGGCTTCCTCCGCCACCGGGTCGCCCAGGTGCATGCCCGGGTTGCCCGGACGGGCCGGCTCGCGCACCTCGTCCCCACCCTCTGCGGGCTCGTCTGCCGGCTGGCCGCGCCTGACCTCGGCGCGCCGCACGGCATCCACCGCCTTGTGATGTGCCATCGCCAGCAGCCAGGTGCGCACCGTGCCGCGCTCCGGGTCGAACTTTCCCGCGCCCTGCCAGACGGCGAGGAAAACCTCCTGCGTGACGTCCTCCGCGAGCGGCACCGAGTGCGCGATCCGCAGCGCCAGGCTGTAGCACATCGCGCCATACCGGTCATAGAGGGACGTCAACGCCGCCCCGTCGCCCCTGGCAATCCGGGCGATGAAGCGTCGGTCCTCCGCGTCGTTCCCCCCGGCCGGCACGCTCATGTGCAGAGAACTTCGCGCGCCGGCCGCGGGAACCCTGTGCGTCGGTGGACCGCCTGAGAGCGCCTCCGGAGAAACCGCTCACCACGGCCTGACTCCCCCCTCACCCCGGCACGTGCCACGTCGTGCGAGGTCCCCCCCACAACCGCGCTCACCGGCACGTTCCACGGTGCGGTAAGGTTCACCATTCTGCCGCGCTCAGCGACATCGCGGCGCCCACGGCGCCCTCCCCGGGAGGGGAGAGGGATAAGAGGTGTGCTATGCTGCTCCGGAGTCCACGACGGGCGCCCACGGGTCGGGCGCAGGTGCCGCTGGCGCGGGCTGGCGGCCGGCGCACAGCCCGCCGGCCGGCACGTCATATCCCTGGCGCCTGGCGTAGTCCCCCAACAGCAGGACCAGCCGTGCCCGCGCCCGGTGCAGGCGGGACATCACCGTGCCCACCGGGACCCCCAGCCGCCGCGCGATCTCTCCCGTGGTGAGCCCCTCCACGTCGGAGAGGATGACCGCCTGCCGGAAGGCCTCCGGCAGCGCGCGCATCGCCGCTTCCACCTCGGGGTCCAGCATGGGTTCCACCACCAGGTCCGCAGGATCGCCGGCCCGGCGGAGGTTCTCCCCGTCGGCCACGTGGTCGTACAGGTACAGCTCATCCACATGCTCTTCCGCGGTGGTCCCGGGCTGCCGGCGCCCCTTGCGGTACCCGTCGATGTAGGCATTCATCAGGATGCGCAGGAGCCATGCCCGGATGTTGGTTCCGCTGCGGAAGGTATCGAAGGCGCGCCACGCCTTCAGCAGCGCTTCCTGTACCAGGTCCTGTGCGGTCAGCGGATCCCGCGCAAGACGCCAGGCCCCGCGGCGCAGGGTGTCCAGGTGCGGGAGCACCAGCGTTTCGAAGGACTGCCGCCGCCGTGCATCGGTCCGGGCATCCACCGGCGCCAGCGCGGCCGGCGTCTCCTCCGCGCGGGCCGCCGTCGTGCCGGCCTCCAGCTCTACCACCGCGAGCGCCATCGCTGTTCAGCCTCCCCCCGTCGGTGCCCCTTCCACCCACCATTCGCACGGAGGCGGTTTCTGGATGTATGGATGAGGCGAGAAGGGGGGGCCAGGAATTTGCGCGGCCGGCGAAGAACCGTGGGCGCGCTTCCGAGTGGAAGGGGTTGTCGCGATGCCTGAGGTCTACAAGAACCTGGTGGCGGGAGAGTGGGTCGGCGCCGGGGGTGGAGCTACCGGGCCCGACATCAACCCGGCGGATATCTCAGACGTGGTGGCGCTGTTCCCGGCCATGGACGCCGGCGACGTGACGCGCCATCGACGCCGCGGCGGAGGCGTATAAACGGCATTATGCACAGGACCGGCTGCGCCGAGTCCGAGCATCATCTGTATGTTGGTCTGTGCAGAGTCAGGAAAGGGGAAGGCATCGGAAGGGAGAGGAAGTGCCCTCCCCCTCCGAGTTACTAATGCATACGGCTGGCCCCGGGGATGCCGTCCCGGGGCCGCGCCCTCTGTCCCTTGACCGGGGATGCGGCGAACTGCAGCGGGAAGTGCGTGATCAGCTCGTCGCCCCGGAAGATCTTCACCCAGTAGACGCGTCCGGCCTGGAGGACGTCGCGCCGCAGCCGGACCCGCATCACCCAGGTGCCGGCTTCGTCCTGCGTCTGGCGGGCGGCATGGAGGGCCTCCGCGGCCTGGAAGACGGCGGACCTGGCGTCGTCCCGGTCCGCCCACAGCTCGACCCGGGCGAGCACGGGCTCATCGAAGACGATCCACTTGGTGTGAATGGCGATGCGGTTGGAGTCTAGACGGCGGTCGTAGGGGACCCGATCGTAGGCAATGAGAGACTCGCGGCCTTCCGAGTCCTGCGTCGCTTCCCCCACCAGGGAGTACAGGAGGCACCCCTTCATTGCCGTCACCTCCGTGGTTCCTGTGGCGCGAGATCCACAGATCCCGCGGTCGACCCGTGAGGATGGAGTGCCGGATCCTGCGACGACGGCGAGCCGTGACCTTCTCAGTATAACATATTACCCCGCAACAGGCCGGGCTACACGCGCCTGCGCGGTCTCCAGGAAAAACTGCTGAGCCGCCTTGACCCCGGCGCCCAGCGGGACCTGGACACCCACCTCGGTCAGCGCCATCTCCACCCCGGCCACCGCGGCCAGGATCTCCAGTTCGTTGAGCCACCCCAGGTGTCCGATGCGGAACGCCTTTCCCTTCAGGCGTCCCAGGCCAACGCCCAGCGGCAGGTTGTAGCGCCGCAGCGCGGTGTGCAGCACCGCGTCGGCGCTGGCGCCGTCTGGGACGTACACGGCCGTGAGGGTGTTGGACGCCTCGGACGGATTCTCACACACCGTTCGCAGCCCCCACGTCCGCACCGCGCGGCGCACGCCCTCCGCCAGCCGGTGGTGGCGGGCGAAGACCTGCTCCAGGCCCTCCTCGAAGAGCATGTCCAGGGCCTCGCGCAGGCCCACCAGCAGCAGCGTCGCCGGGGTGTAGGGATAGAACCCCTGCGCGTTCTGGTCGATGACGGGACGCCAGTCGAAGAAGTACCGCGGGCTGCCGCCCTTCTCGCCCGCCGCCAGCGCCTTCGGCCCCACGCAGAGGATGCCCATGCCGGGCGGAAGCATCAGGCCCTTCTGGCTGCCGCACACCGCCACGTCCACGCCCCACTCGTCGAACCGGAAGTCGATGCTGGCCAGCGAACTGACGGTGTCCACGAGCAGCAGCGCCGGGTGTTTCACGGCGTCCATGGCCTCGCGGATGGCGCGGAGGTCCGTGGTCACGCCGGTCGAGGTCTCGTTGTGGACGGCGAGCACGGCGCGGTAGGTGTGGCCGCGGTCCCCGCCCAGACGCTCCTGCACGAGCGCGGCAGGCACGCCCTGATCCCAGGGCAGGTCGACTTCATCCACCAGCACGCCATGGCGGCGCGCGCACTCGGCGAAGAGGTGGCTGAAGTGGCCGACGTTGAACGCCAGGACGCGGTCGCCGGGGTTCAGGGTATTGACGATGGTCGCCTCCCAGGCGCCGGTACCCGAGGACGGGAAGAGGACGATCTCACCCCGGGC
>JACQTN010000123.1 GCA_016210785.1 Armatimonadota bacterium | reverse complement strand
GGCGTGGGCGGCCAGTGAGAGGGTGTCCCGCCGGCCGCGGCCCAGGGCGGCCTCCCCGGCGGCGGCGTTCATGGCGGCGTTGTCGGTGCAGAGCACCGGGGAGGGGCGGTAGTGGGACAGCCCCAGTTCCTGCGCGGCCCGGGCGAACTCGTCGCGCAGCCGGGTGTTGGAGGCCACGCCGCCGGCCAGCACCAGCGCCCGGGGGCGGTGCCGGCGGGTGGCGCGCACCGTCTTCTCCACCAGCGCCCCCACTACCACCCGCTCGAAGGCCGCGGCCAGGTCGGCCAGGAAGGCCTCCGTGGGCGCGGGCTGCCGCTCCAGCACCCGCAGCACCGCGGTCTTGATGCCGCTGAAGCTGAAGTCCAGGCGGTCCCCCTCCACGACGGGCATGGGGAGCGGCACCGCGGCATCGTTGCCGTGCCGGGCCAGGCGGTCGATGGCCGGGCCGCCCGGGTACCCGAGCCCCATGGCCCGGGCCACTTTGTCAAAGGCCTCGCCCGCCGCGTCGTCGCGGGTGCGACCCAGCACGTCGTACCGGCCGTGATCGTGCATCAGCACCAGGTCGGAGTGGGCGCCGGAGACGATGAGCGCCACCAGAGGGAGCGGGAGCGGGCCGTGCTCCAGGAAGTTGGCGTAGATGTGGCCTTCCAGGTGGTTGACGCCCACCAGCGGCACGCCGAGACCAAAGGCGATGGCCTTGGCCGCGGCCACGCCCACCGTCAGCGCGCCCACCAGGCCCGGCCCGCACGTCACTGCCACGGCGTCGATGTCAGGCAGGGTGACGCCGGCGCCGGCCAGCGCCTCCTCGATCACGGGCAGCAAGGTCTCCAGATGGCGGCGCGAGGCAAGCTCGGGGACGATGCCGCCGTAGCGGTGGTGGAGGTCGGTCTGGGAGGCGATGACGTTGCTGCGGAGGCGGCCGTCGTCCAGGACGGCCGCGGCAGTCTCGTCACACGAGGTCTCGATCCCCAGGATCCTCACGGTCCAGCTCGTCCTTCAGCGTCTGGAAGCGCTCCTGGAAGGCCGGCTCGCGGAGGTTGCCCGTCCACATGATGAGGGCATCCTCCTGGTTGTCGCTGTAGTAGCCCTTGCGGGCCCCAACCTCCCGGAACCCGTACTTGCGGTACAGCGACTGCGCCACCAGGTTGGAGCGGCGCACCTCCAGCGTCATCCAGCGGGCGCCTCGCCGCATCGCTTCCTCGAACAGCGCCACCAGCAGCTGCTCGCCGATGCGCTGGCCGCGCCAGTCGGGGTCCACCGCGATGGTGGTGATGTGCGCCTCCTCCAGCATGAGCCACATGCCCGCGTACCCGACCACCGCCTCCCCCGTCTTCGCCACCAGGTACGCGGCCAGGCGGTTCTTCTTCAACTCGTGCTGGTAGGCATCGCGCGGCCACGGCATGGGGAAACTCTGGCGCTCGATGGTGAGCACGCGGGGAACATGGTCCATCCGCATCAGCTCGATGGAGATGCGGGTCATCTGCTTCATGGCAGCGCGCGGGCCTCCCCCCGCGACTCATTCGACGGGAGCGCGCCATCACCTCCGGCACCCGGCCCCGATCGCGGCGCACCACGCGCCGCACCTGGTGCCTGGGTTCTACGCTCCGGCCCGTTCCGCACGCGGCGCGAAGGCACCGCCGCGCCCGTACGCGGGCCGCAGCAGGTGGGGCGCCTGTCCTTCGCCGCGCGCGAACCGCGCCAGGCCAAGGGCGCCCACCAGCGCCGCCCGCGGCGGCCAGAAGATGGGAGGTGCCAGCCAGGCGCGGGGACCGAGCCTGGCGGTGATGATCGGGGCGTCGCGGGCCAGCCCGTCCCCCACAAACGCGATCTCCTCTCCACCGGCCAGGTGCGGGCCGAGGCGGTCGAGCATCTCCGGCGCCGCCGCCACCGCGTCCTCGGTGATCCGCCGCAGCCCACCGCGCTCGCGCACGAACAGCGCCGCGGCCACCTCGCCGCGCTTCGCGTCCAGAACCGCACAGATGGGGCCGGACCACGGGCAGCCGGCGGCGATCGCTTCCAGGGTGGAGACGCCGGCCGCGGACACGCCGCGCACGCGCGCCAGCGCCATGGCGGTCATCATGCCGATCCGCAGGCCGGTGAAGGACCCGGGACCGGTGGAGACCGCCACGCCGTCGACGGCCTGCAGGGTGAGGCCGGCGTCGTGCAGCGTCTCCTCCACCGTGGGCGCCAGCAGCTCCAAATGGCGCATCGGCGTGCGCAGCAGCCGTTCGGCGACGGCGCCGTCCTCGTCCACGATGGCCACGCCGGCGAAGGGGGTGGAAGTCTCTACGGCGAGGATGCGCACGCGGGGCGTCTGCCTCTCTCTACAAGGAGTTCCCTGCTCGGGCACCACCCACTCAGCTTCTGAGCAGTACCTCCACCAACCTGCGCGACCGCGGCCCTGCCGCGATCATGTCAATCTCCCGCACGTCCTCACCCGACGCGCGCAGCGTGATCGCCAGGTGGTCGGCGGGCAGCAGGTGCGCCACCCGCCCGGCCCACTCGATGACGACCACCCCGCCGTCGAAGCATTCCTCCATCCCGATGGTCGCCACGTCCTCCGGGGATTCCAGGCGGTACAGATCCACGTGATAGCAGGAAACGCGGCCGCGGTACTCCCGGATCAGGGTGAAGGTGGGACTGGGCAGGTAGCCGCCCACGCCGAGCCCGCGCAGGATGCCCTGGGCCAGCACGGTCTTCCCGGCGCCCAGCGGGCCGTCCAGGGCGAAGACATCGCCGGCGCCGGCCGCTTCGCCCAGGCGGCGGCCGATGGCACAGGTGGCGTCGGGGCTCGTGGATCGAAGGTGGAACGTGACGCTACGGTCCCTCACGCCGCACGCGGAGCCGGAGCCCCTCCACGCCCACCACCCGGACCCGGTCGCCTTCACGGATGGGGCCGCCCTCCGCGGTGGCGCTCCACAACTCGCCCTGCACGTGGACGCTGCCGTCCGGCGCCAGGTCGCTGCGCGCCACGCCCACGGCGTTGAGCAGCGTCTCCTGC
>JACQTN010000089.1 GCA_016210785.1 Armatimonadota bacterium | reverse complement strand
CCCCGGCAACACCCGCGGCCACGACGTCGGCAGCCAGCTCTACCTGAAAGATGGCACGTCGCTGCTCGGCGGCTGCTGGTGGGAGAAGTTCGACGAGTCGCCGCGCGACGTGGCGGCGTGGGTGAGTTTCGCGGCGGGTCTCGACCTCGGCGGCGTGGCGCTGGTCGGGCACAGCCTGGGGGCGCAGAAGGTGGTGTACTATCAGGCGCAGCGGCAGGATCCGCGCGTGCGGGGCGTGATCGCCGCCTCGGGACCGATGCGCCGCGGCCGCGGGATCAAGCCCGAGACCCTCGCGCTCGCCGGGCGCATGGTCGCCGAAGGCCGGGCGGAGGCGCTGCTCCCTATCGACCCGTGGCTCGACGAGTTCCCCCCGCCGAAGCCGGGGCCCGTGAGCGCGCAGACTTTCCTCAGTTACGCACGCTTCGATCTGGACGTGTTCGGCGTGGACACGCCCGAGCCGGCCGTGGCGAAGATCCGCTGTCCTCTGTTTGCCTGCTACGGTACCGAGGAGCCGGAGATGGCCACGGCCCCCGACCTGGACATCATCAGGCGCACCGCCAGGGCCTCGTCGCGCGTCGACACGCGGATGTTCGACGGCGCCGATCACTCGTATACGGGGCACGAGCAGACGGTGGGCGCCGCGTTCGCGGCCTGGCTGGACACGCTGCCCTAGAGGCTCTGCACCCACTTGCGCCCGCGAAACCCGTGGGCTTCCCGCAGGACCCACGCGCCGCCGGCGGGCTCGTAGCGTGCCGTCAGGAGCTGTGCCCCATCGGGCAGGCCGGCCGCGACGCCGGCGACGCTCTCGGCGAGATCGGGAAGCCGGGCCAGGGCTTCTACGACGTCTGCCGGCTCGGCGGCGCGCACGTCGCCCCGCACGATCAGGTGACCGTAGTCAAAGCGCACCGTCACGCGAAGGCCACCGGCGCCGGCACCGGCGGCACCCGCCGCACCCGCGAGCACCGCCGCCAGGTGATTCCACACCTCCCGCCACCGCTCGCCGGACAGGACCCGGAGCGCGGCCACGTCTTCGGCGCGCTCGATCCGCCCGAAGGTGAGCAGCAGCGGCGCCGCGAGATCTGCCTCCCCTCGCCCGAAGGGCATCGTGCGCAGCGGTCCCGGGGCGAGCTCCCGCAGGCGGCGCATGTCGTCCGGCCGGAGAAGCCGGTCGTCATACCCGACCACCGTCTCCCCCGGCCGGTGAAACAGGCGGCGCAGCCGCCGCGTCTTCGTCATGAATCGCTCCGGGGCACGGGCCACCGGGAAGACCCGGCGGGGACCCCTTTCAGATCCGGGCCGTCACCGCGCCCGGACATGGGCACCGAGCGATGCCGCGCGTCGAGCGTGCGCTACGTCCTAGAGTCTGTACAGCGACCGCATGCGCGCGAAGGCGGGGTCATCGGCGTGCAGCAGGTCGGGATTCGCCCGGCGCGTCACCGCGCTGTAATACGTGAACAGCTGCAGCGGCACGATGTAGACCAGCGGGCTCAGCGGCTCCGGTACCGCGGGCAGGGAGACCACGTCATCGGCATCGGCGTGAAGCGAAGTGTCACCTTCCTGCGCCAGCAGCACCGCCGGAGAGCCTACCGCCCGCGCACCCTTCAGCACGGCCGCGGCGCGCTCGCCTGCGGGACCCGGCGGAGCGATCGCGGTGACCACGGTGTCCGGACCGAAGGACGACGTCGGACCGTGCAGGATCTGCTCCATCTCCAATCCTTCCGCGTGGGTGTAGTTCGCCTCTTTCATCTTCAAGGCGACCTCCCAGGCCGTCGCACTGTTGGGGCCGCCGCCGGCAAACAGGAAGCGGCGGTATCCCGCGTATTTCTCCGCCAGGTCGCGGCACCTGCCCTCCAGGGCGAGGGCATGCCTCTGCAGCTCGGGCAGCGCGCGCAGGTCCTCCTCGGTGACCGCGGGTGTGGACTCCGCCTCCCGCGACGCGTGGACCGCGAGCAGAGCGACCGTGGCCACGGCCGAGGTGTAACTGATGGTGTGCGCCCCGGAGTCCTCCTGCGACACGGTCTGCAGCACCAGGTCCGCCTGGTCCATCGTCGGCCCGTGCCCTTCGCCCGTGATGGCGATCGTGAACGCGCCAGCCGCCTTGGCCCGTTCGAGCGCCTGCATGGAGAAGTTCTTGGTCCCACGGTGGCTCACCACGACCACCGCATCATGGGGCTCCACCAGGCCGTACTGTGTCAGTTCGAATGAGTGCACGGCCCGGGCATCCAGCCGGTGTCCGGAGATCAGGCGAAACAGGTACTCGCCGGCCGTGGCGGCGTGAAAGGACGTGCCGATGCCGGCCACCAGGATGCGGCGGCCCACGGCGAGGGCCCTGCCGGCGAGAGGCGCCACCTCGCGGTGGCGCGACAGGCATCGCTCCAGGGCTTCAGGCTGAGCGTGGATAGCCTCGTACATGTAGTAGGGATGTCCGGTGCGGGGAGCGGGCGGGGTCCAGGCCATACGATCCTCTCCGGCGTGCGCGTCTTGTCTGGCGTGAAGTGCGGGGCTACCTCTCAGCGAGAATACGGTACTCATTAGGCAGAGTTAGGCACGCTGCACGAGAAACCCTGGTCGGCCCGCACTGGAAAAGGTAAAAGGGATTGGTCGGACCAATCTTCAACGTATAGGGTAGTCGCGCCACGGCGTAGTTGTCCGCAGGCGGTGCCTCGGGCGGTGTGCCACCATGGCTTTGAGCATCGGTCCTCTCGGGAGCGTCTGGGCGCAGGAACTCTCAGGCCGCCGCTGCCAGAGGGATGTCGCTGTTCTGGCCCGATGGCATCGCGAGCCCGGCATGCCCGGCTATGACTCGGCCGTGCAGTACATGCTGGGGCGCGCGGAAGAAACTGGACTCGAAGCCGTCGAATTCTGCCGGTTCCCCTGGGACGGCAGGCACCGGTTCTTCGACACCTGGTACACCACGCCGTGCTGGGAACCCCACGAGGCTTCGCTGCGCATCGTCGAACCCGTCTCCGTGGAGGTGGCGAACGCCGCGGAGATCCCCGTCACCCTGGGCATGCGCTCGGGCTCCACGCCTCCTGGTGGGATGACCAGCGAACTGATCTACGTCGGCCCCGGGTTTCGCGACTCGGATTACGCCGGCAAGAACGTGCGCGGCAAGATCGTCTTCATGGAGCCCCACGGCCAATTGTCATTCAACGCGGTCGACGCCGCGCGGCGCCACGGGGTCGCGGGGATCGTGATCAGCGGATTGATTGACCACGAGCCGTACTGGGACCGGATCGACCGGCCCTACATGATCGGGCACGCGTGGACGACGCAGTGGTATCTGGGCAGTCCTCACGACTTCACGCGCGAGATCTTCACGTTCTCCATCTCCCACCGCCAGGCCACCTGGCTCAGGCAACTGCTGGCGCAGGGTCCGGTGAAGGCTCACGCGACGGTGCGCGCGACATTTCGCGCGGGAGAGGCGGGCACGATCTCCGCGGTCATCCCCGGCTGCGAGCACGCAGATGAAGAGGTCGTCCTGCTGGCGCATCTCGACCATCCCTGGCCGGGTGCCAACGACAACGCCTCCGGATCTGCCCTGCTGTTAGAGATGGCCCGGACGATGAAGAGTCTCATCGCGCGGGGCGAGATGCCTCCGCCGCGGCGGACGGTCCGGTTTCTCTGGACGGTTCACCTCATCGGCGCGGCGGCATGGCTCGAGCAGCATCCCGATTGGGCGGCCGGTGTCATCGCGGGATTCAACCTGGACAGCGTCGGAGGGCGGAACGCTGGCGCGTCGCGCAGCGTCAGGGTCACCCGGGCCTCCGACATCGTCCCCTCCTTCGCCAACGACCTGGTGGAGCGCCTGCTCGAGGACGCGCCGGCCCACACCCGATCCTTCCTGTCGCGGCGCGAGCCTCCTGAACCGCACTGGGTGCACACGGTCAGGCCCTACTCGCGCGGTTCGGATCATGCCCTGCTGAACGACCACGCGGTGCCGGTGCCGTGCCTGAGTTTCGGCGCGTGGCCCAGCCTCTGGTACCATACCGACCAGGACGCCGACGCGCACATCGACGATCAGGTCTTCGAGCATCACGGGTGGATCATCGGGAT
>JACQTN010000088.1 GCA_016210785.1 Armatimonadota bacterium | reverse complement strand
GACGGGGGAGGCCCTTCGCGGCACGTGCTTCACGGTTGCGAGGAGCACCATGCTACCGCGCTCGCCGGACTCACGGCGGGCACGTGCGACATTGTGCGCCGTGCCCCATGCTACCGCGCTTGCCGAACTCACGGCGCCCACGAACGGCACGTTCGACGCGGTGCAAGGTGTTCGGTTCTACCGCGCGGCACGTTCAACGTCTGTGCAAGGTGCACCACTCTGCCGCGCTCGCCGGCACGTTCAACGTGCCTGCAAGGTGCGCAATTCTACCGCGCTCGCCGGACTTACGGCGCCCACGGCGCACCGACTTCGCGGCGCACCCGCGACAGTGGGGTACCCGACATACTGGGCGATGCTCGGGCTCGGCGGCGCGAGTCCGGTCCTGCGTCGTTCAACCCGCGGCGCCGATACCGGCACATCGTGGGAAGCCGGCCCTGCGCATGAAAGAATGACCTTTTCCCGAGACAGGTTCCGAGCGGCGCCGGCAAAGGCGCAGGTGGCGACCCTCCCATGAGGAAGCGGCACATCATGCGCCCGGCCGGTGTCCGTCCGTGATCGCGCCCCGGGCCTCCATCAGGATCCAGCCGCTGGGCCGGGTGCGCCCGCGCGTGCTGGCGGCGCTGCGGCGGCGGCTGGCCCGCGTCTACCGCATGCCGGTGGAGGTGGCGCCCCGCCGGCAGTACCTGCGCGGCCTCGGGTACAGCCCGCGCCGCGACCAGTACCGCGCCGACATCCTCCTGGATCACCTCTCCGCCCAGGTCCCGCCCGACGGGACATGCCTGCTGGGCGTGACGGAGGAAGACATCTACGTGCCCCACTATAACTTCCTGTTCGGGCTCGCCTACGTGGGCGACCGCTGCGCCGTCTTCTCCCTGTACCGGCTGGACGACGACTTCCCCGAGGACGCCGACCCCAGGCAGGGGCCCGCGGGGTGGCGCCTGATCGACCGCGCCGTCAAGATCGCCGTCCACGAGCTGGGTCACGCCTTTGGCCTGGGCCACTGCCGCGACGGCCGGTGCGTGATGCACTACGCCGACAACGTGGACGCGGTGGACCGGGAGAGCGGCCGGCACTGTGAGAAGTGCCGGCCGCGCCTGGCCTCCGCCGTCGCGCCCCGGGAATGAGGCGGCAGGATGCGTGGAATGTTCAGGTAAGCTTGAATCGCCCAGGAGGGGATCAGTCCTTATGTGATGAACTAATGTCACGTCGGTACAGCATCGTGCCATCATCCGCCTGGGTTCGCCGCAACGTCCGGACCCCGGGATGCCCCGGCGGCGGAGCATCCCGGGACACTGCGGCACCGGGGCGTGCGCGGGGAGATGCGGGTTCGCAAGGACCCCGTGCCGCAGAGCCTTCGGTGACACCGGCCTTGACCCAGTCACCGTTCCCTCCAGTACTCGCGCCCGCGCCGCGTCCGGCGTGGCCGCAGGCCGCCCGTGCCCGACTCGAGGAAAGGACGGTGGTGTCATGAAGGCGACGCTGGCCCGCCTGCGGCGCATGGCCCGCGCCAAGGCCAAGGCGAACCGGCACACCGGTACCGTCATCCTCCCGCACCTGGCGCTGCGCACCCGCGGCCGCAGCACCATCCAGTACGCCACCGCCTACTTCCGCAACAAGATCCGCGCGCCGTTCAGCAGCCCGCTGGCCGGGGAGTTTGACTTCCTGGTGGAGGAGCCGGCGCAGGTCAGGGTCCCGTCGCAGGACAAGTACGAGCTGGTCGCCGCCATCCAGGACGAGCTGTCTCACTACCACCTGTACCTGTCCAACTTTCTCACCCATCCCCGTTACGGGGAGGAGGCGCAGGCCGCGTTCAGCCGCGGCGACACCCTGCGCCCCGTGGGACTGCGGGAGGTTTCGCCGGGCGTCTACCGCTTCCGCGTGCGGGGCGTCGTGGTAGGCCGGCGCGACCTGCTCGCGGTCCTGCGCGGGCCGAACAAAGACGGGCCGCCGCCCCCGCGCATGAAGGCCCCGCCGGACGGCACCCAGCGCATCTTCATCGTCATGCCCACCCGGCCGGATGCCCCCGAGGTCGGCGACGCGGAGTGGTACGACTTCACGCCCTCCAGGTGGACGCGCCGGCATCCCAGGATTCCGCTGCGGGGGCCCATTCCGGTCCTGCTGCGCCCGCGCCGGCGGGAACCGGCGCTGGCGCCCCAGTACGACCGGCTTTACCGCGACGGGGTCGTGCGCATCGGGTTTCTGTTCGGTTACGACGAGCGTACGCACCTGACGACGAAGGATGCCCGGGCGTTCTGGGAGGTCCTGACCTCGCCGCCCGGCCGGCGCTTCACCGTCGCCGACACCGGGCCGTACGGCTATCACGGGCCGGGGTTCGGCTTCAGCGATCCCACCGGGGGCAACTTCCGCCGGCTCAACTTCGAGGGCACCAGCGTCTTCCGTCGCGACAGCACCAGCGGCGCCGGACCGTTCGCGGTGCGCTACCGCCTGGCCTCGGAGCCGCTGCGCGTGGGCGGCCTCCGCGCGCCGGGGGGGACCGTCTTCGTCAACGGCCGCCGCGTTCCCGCGGGCAAGACCGTGCCCGTGGGCACCGTCGTGGACCGGGCGGTGGCCGCGGAGATCCGCCTGTACAACTTTGACAAGGCGGCGCCCGACCTGACCAGCGAGGATCTCATCAAGCGTTTCGTCTCCGTGTTCCGGGACAACGACCTGATCCACTACGACGGGCACGCCAACTACGGCGGCGGGTTCTACATCGGCGATCAGCCGGACGACATCCTGTGGGCGGAGGACATCGGCGACCACGCCACCAGCTTCGATCGCGGCTACCAGATCCTCTCCATCGGCGCCTGCCACGCCGCGGGCTACTTCGCCGACCTCTTCTACAACGAGCTGCACCCCCGCAAGTCGCCGCGCAACCTGGACATCATCGCCGCGGTCAACGAGACGGCATTCGACGACTCGGTGCAGCAGGGGATGGAGTTGGTGCGCGCCCTGCTGCAGCACAAGCGTCCGGTGAAAGAGGATCCGCCGGATTACGACCAGATCCTGGAGGAACAGAGCCGGCCGGCCTCCTTCCAGGCGTACATCGGAGTCTTCGGCAAGCCGCGCCGGCGCACGAGATGAGGAGTGACACCGGGAGGAGGTGACGGCCAGCGATGCAGGAGCAGACGGGTAAGCGCGAGGGCCGGCCCGAAAGCGGGCCGCGTCCCGCGCGCACGCCGGGAAGACGGGGGGAGGGACGCAGGGTGGCCACTGAAAAGTCGCTGTTGCACGTGCTGAACATGGTGACCACGGCCAGGCTCGAAGCTCTGGCCGACGGCAAGCGCGACGCCGTGGGACAACTGCGGCAGGTGCTGGGATCGAAGAACGTGGTCGGCGTTGGCATCGCGGAGAAGATCTCGAAGGGGAAACCCACCGGCAAGCTGTCGCTCACCTTCTACGTGGAGAAAAAGATCCCCCTGAAGCGGCTGCGGGCGGCGACCGCCGTGCCGCCGGCGGTGCCGGAGGCGCTCAGCGGGCGGCAGGCCATCCCCACCGACGTCATCGTGCTGGGCAAGCTGCGCCCGGAGAAGAACGCGACCCGCAATCCTATCCAGCCGGGATTCAGCATCGGACACATCGACATCACGGCCGGCACGCTCGGCGCCATCGTCTCTCGCGGGAAGAAGCACGAACTCCTCAGCAACTCCCACGTGCTGGCCAAGAGCGGCAAGGCGAAGAAGGGCGACGGGATCCTCTATCCCGGCAAGGCGGACGGCGGCAAGGTCCCCAAGGACGTGGCGGCCAAGCTCGCCCGGTTCAAGAAGTTTACCACCGGCGGCGCCTTCGTCAACACGGTGGACGCGGCGACGGCGGCGGCCGTGCCCGCCCGCGCCAAAGACGTGAAGGCGGAGATCAAGGGCCTGGGCGTGCCTCGTGGCACGGCCAAGGCGAAGCGCGGCATGGAGGTGGTGAAGGTCGGGCGGACCACGGGGAAGACCAACGGGAAGGTCCGCGACGTCAACTTCCGGTTCGTGCTCGACTACGGCAAGGGCGTCGGCTCGGTGGGCTTCAAGGATCAGGTGCTCTGCACGCGCTATACGAAGCCCGGCGACTCCGGCTCCCTGGTGCTGGACCGCAAGACGGTGCGTGCGGTCGGCCTGCACTTCGCCGGCGCCAGCGGCGG
>JACQTN010000086.1 GCA_016210785.1 Armatimonadota bacterium | reverse complement strand
GCTGCCCTCTCAACTATCGGGCGGGCAGCAGCAGCGCGTGGCCCTGGCGCGCGCGGTGGTGGTGGAACCGGCGCTGCTCCTGCTTGACGAGCCGCTCAGCAACCTGGATGCGCGGCTCCGGGTGCAGATGCGCAACGAACTGGTCAAACTGCAACGGCAGCTCGGCATCACCACCATCTATGTGACCCACGACCAGGACGAGGCCCTGATGCTCTCTACGCGCATCGCGGTGATGCACCAGGGCCGCCTGGTGCAGCTCGGCGTGCCGTGGGAGGTCTACGAGCGGCCCGCCGACCTGTTCGTGGCGGAGTTCCTGGGCGGGACCAACTTTCTCCCGGGGACGGTGCGGGTCGCTGACGGCACGGCGCTGGACGTGGAACTGGGGAACGGACCGCGCATCCGTGCATCGGCGGCGCGGAACCCGGGCGTGGCGTCGGGCGACCGGGTCACCGTGTGCCTCCGGCCCGAGGCCCTGGCGCTGGGCGACGCCGGAGGGGTGGGGGCCGCACCCGCAGAGGCCGCCACCGCCACCAATCTACTCCGTGGCACGCTGCGCCTTAGCAACTACCTGGGGTCGGTGATGGTCTGCGAGGTGGAGCTGAGCGGCGGCGCGGTGCTGCGCGTGCAAACCGCCAATCCGCGGGAACACCTGAGGTTCGCCGAGGGCGGGCCGGTGGCGGTCCGCTTCGCGCCGGGCGACGTCCTGCTGCTGAGACGAACCGTCTAAGCGCTCGCCTGCATCATCCTTGCAACGCGGAATCGCCCACGAGGAGACGCCGGCACAGGCGATGCACGAACCTGGCCTGCTCGATAGCTGCTTCCGCGTCGGCGCGGGAAAACAGCCGGTCCGGGGGAACGCCCCGCTCCTCGTCGCCGTAGAAACTCAGACCGCGTCTGTCTGCCAAGTCGGTGGAGATCACGGCAAGGCGTTCGATGTGTTCTTTGAACCACGCGGGGAACCGATCGTCGTGCGCACGCAGCAGAGGTGCCACGTCATGGGTTCGGGCCGGCTCAATCCCGACATACCGCAGGGCCGCTTTCAAGACCAGTTCCACACATTCCTGAGCCTCACGGATCACGGTGGGAAAGTTGCCGCGTTCCAGGAACGCGGGCAGCACCTCCAGGCGGCCCTCACCGAGCCGAAAGAGACCCTCGGCCATCTCCCGGTTGGTCATATCTCAAAGACCTCTCCGAACCGGTAATCCGGCTTCAGGTCCCAATACCAGCTCCCATCCGGCAAAAACACACGGCGCGCTCCCAACTCCCGAAGACGTCGCCGCAATCCTTCCAGCACTCCGGCAAAGAAGTCGTTCCGATCATAGAACAACCGCGCATCCTCGACCATATCCAGGTAAAGCGGCCGGTGCCGCCGGGCTTGCTGGACCGTCAGCAGGATGGGCGTCCATGCCGGGGCGATGTGCTGTTCGGCAAGCCTGTCCAGTTCAGGGCGGAGGCGATCCACGGCCTTGCGGAACAACCTCCCTCTGGCGAACTGTCCCTCGGGAAGATCATCACCAACGATGAGGAGGTCGATGTCCGAATCAGACGTGGCATCACCCCTTGCCACCGACCCAAAGAGGACGACAGAGATGAGATGCGGCCCAAAGGTCTCGTGAAGCGCGGCCACCAGCGCTCGCAACAGGCGATCGAGATCCTCTGGAGGAGGGAGGGTCCGCCACGCGTTGTTCATCGGTCGGCCACCGTTCCGACACTATTCTGCATCACCCGATGCCTTACGCACCAGGGTATTCAACGTCTGCGCATACTGAGGCGCCGGCGCGCCTTCCTCGTGGGTGAAGTACGCGTAGACGTCCTGCCCCTTCCCCAGGCGCGCCTCGACGTACGCGGCCCACCGCCGCAGGTCCTCATCGCCGTACGAGGAGCGGTGCAGCCGCAGATACCCGAAGGGCCCCACGTCCACCGTCACCGCGGCGCGGTCGCCATCCTCCGCGATGCACAGCGCCGTGCGGTGCTCTGCCAGCAGCGCGTACACCTCATCGCTGAACCACGACGCGTGGCGGAACTCCATCGCGCGGCCGATGACCGGCGGCAGCGCTCTGAGGAAATTGCCCAGCAGGGCCACATCGCACTTCACGCTGGGCGGCAGCTGAAACAGCACCGGGCCCAGGCGGTTGCCCAGTTCCTGGAACCGGCCGGCGAGAAACGACACGTCATCGGCCACGCCGCGCAGCCGCTTGTCGTGGGTGATGCGGCGGTGAGCCTTGACGGCGAACCGGAACCCCTCCGGCGTCTGCTCCCGCCACTGCACCAGGGTCTCCGCCTTCGGATACCGGTAGAAGGAGTTGTTGATCTCGACGGTGGGAAAGGCGCCGCTGTAGAAGGCCAACATCTCCTCGGTCTTCACCTTGGCCGGGTAGAATGTCCCCTTCCACTCGGGGTAGCTAAAGCCGGACGTCCCCGCGAACAGGCGCGCCATGGTGTCCGTATTCGGGTGGCGGGCGCACGCCCCCTGCCGCGGCGCAGCCGCCTGGCGCCCGCCCACCTGCCCCCGGCACGCCGGGGTTGCACCTCCGGGCAGGCCGGGGCTGCACCCTCGCACCTCGCCGCCGGGCCCCTCGCTTGACAGCGCGCCTCGCCCATCCATATACTTAATGATGTCAATATATTCCCTGGTTACACATCTTCCGGATCCGTCGCGCCACATCATAGCCTCCGGGACGCTCGCACTGTGCGGGCCTCGGGAAGTGGGGCACCCCTGGTGGACGATAACACTGAGCTGGCTCATCCTCCGGACGCCTCCGACGAGTTCACGGGGGGCACCGGGATCGCTGCCGACGACGACGCGGCGCTGGCGCGGGGCGCGCCTGCGTACCGCGGGATCCGTTCCCCCACCCGCTACCTGCGCCTGCTGGGATTCCTCCTGTTCGGCGCCGCCCTGGTGGCCGCCGGCGTGTACGGCTGGCGGTGGTGGGGACTCCGCCAGCTCTACATCGCCACCGACAACGCGCAGGTCAAGGCTCCCCTCGTCCACGTTTCCAGCAAGATCGCCGGCCGCCTGGAAGAGGTCACCGTGGTGGAGGGTGACCGGGTGCAGCCGGGACAGGTGATCGCCCGGCTGGACCGCACCGCCCTGGCCGATCAGGTGCGCGCCGCGGAGGCCGCGCTGGGGCAGGCCCGCAACCGGCTGGTGCAGGCGCAGACCGGGGTCGGCGTCTCCCGGGACGACGTGGGCCTGCAGGTGCAGCAGGCCCGGCAGGCTGTGGACGCGGCGGCGGGACGCGTGGAGGCCGCGCGCATGGCGCTGGTGGCGCAGGAGTCCCAGGTCACGCAGCAGGTTGCCCAGGCCCGCGCGGCGCTGGCCGCGGCGCAGGCGGAGGTGGAACGCTACGAGACCGCCGTGGAGAAGGCCCGGCGGGATCTGGAGCGGCTGCGCCTCCTGCACAAGGACGGCGCCGTCGCCACGCGCGACGTGGACGACGCCCGCACCGAGCTGGAAACGGCGGGGGCGCGCGTGCGAGCGGCGAAGGCCCAGGTCGCGGAGCGCCAGGCCGCGCTCGACCTGGCGGTGCGCGGCCGGGAGATGGTGGAGGTGCGGCGGGCGGAGCTGATGCAGGCCCAGGCCCTCCACCGGCAGGCCATCGCGGCCGTGGAGACCACCCAGGCCGGGATCCGCCGCGTGCAGGTGCAGAATCTCGAACTGCCGATCCTGCGCGAGCAGGTGGCGCAGGCGGAGGCGACGCTGCGCGTGGCCAAAGAAGCGCTCGACTCCGCGGTGGTCACGGCGCGGCAGGCGGGCGTGGTGGTGCAGCGCGGCGCGCATCCGGGAGAGTACGTCCAGCCCGGCCGCACCATCGTCGTGCTGGCCGATCTC
>JACQTN010000010.1 GCA_016210785.1 Armatimonadota bacterium | reverse complement strand
GGACGGTCACCACCGGGATAGCCGCGTTCTTCAGCGCGTGCCGGGCGAGGACCATGATTCTGGAAAGACCCTTCGCGCGGGCGGTGCGGATGTAATCCTGGCCCAGCACTTCCAGGAGGCTGCTGCGGATCAGACGGGTAAGCAGCGCAGTGATGTACCAGCCCAGCGTCACACTGGGCAGGACGAGGTGGACGAACGTCCCGCGCCCTCCGACCGGGAACCAGCCCAGCCTCACGCCGAACAGCATGATGGCGATGAGCCCCAGCCAGAAGACGGGCATGGACTGGCCGACCAGCGCCAGGGCCGAGGCCGCGGCGTCGTAGGCGGAGCCGCGCCGGACCGCCGCCACCGCGCCCAGGGGCAGCGAGACGGCGGCCGCCACGATCACAGCGCCGGCCGCCAGCTCCGCGGTGGCCGGGAAGTGGTCCAGAATCACGCCGCCGGCAGGCCGGTTCAGGCGAAGGGAGAGCCCAAAGTCGCCCATTACCGCCCGCTGAAGGAAGCGCAGGTACTGCACGTGGAACGGCCGATCCAGGCCCAGGGCGCGCCGGACCGTCGCCACGTCCTCGGGCCGGGCATCGGCGGAGACCAGCAGCACCGCCGGATCTCCGCTGAAGTGGAGCAGGGCGAAAACTACCAGGCTGACGCCGAGCAGGGAGAAGGCGGCCTGGGCGACTCTCCCCGCGATGTACCGGGGCACGGTGGTCTACCTGGCGACCTCCGCGCCGTACAGGACGATGCGCTCATCCACCCTGGGCCGCCACCGCAGGCGCTTGCTGATGCCGTAGATGTCCTGCTGGTCGTAGAGGAAGATCCACGGCGCCTCCTCCAGCAGGAACTCCTGCAGGCGCGCGTAGGTGTCCAGCCGCGTCTTCTCGTTTAAGGTGCTCATCCCCAGCTCGATGAGCCGGTCGCTGTCCGGGTGATTGTAGTACAGGCCCCGGCGTTTGGAGTGGAAGTGGCCACCGAGGAGGTAGTCCGCGTCGAGGATGATCCCGCCGAAGCCCAGGAAGTAGAGCCCCTGCATCTCCTTGCGCAGCCACGGGCCGAAGAAGCGCGCCCACTCGGGACGCAGATCGAGCCTCGCTCTCACCCCGATCCTCTGGAGCTGCCCGACGATGGCCTCCTGCATCTCTTTGTCCTTCAGGTAGCGGCCGACCGGCCCGGTCAGCACCGTGTCAAACCCCTGCGGATAGCCGGCCTCGCGGAGGAGACGCCGCGCCCGTTCCGGGTCATAGGGGTAAGGCTTGAGGCCCTTGTGGTAGCCGAACACCATCTGGTTGATGGGGCCCGGGTTGCGGTACGCCCGGCCCTGCAGGATGGTGTCGATCAACTCCTGGACGTTGACGCCGTAGTTCAGCGCCTGCCGCACCCGCCGGTCGGTGAACGGCCGCACCCAGGTGTTGATGCCCACGAAAATGGTGCGCGAGCTGTGCACCGTCTCCACCTTGAGCCTGGGATCGGCCTCCATCTCCTTGACGCGTTCCGGCGGCACGTTGGCCACGAGATCGACCACGCCAGTCTTCAGCGCCGCGAATCGTCCGTAGTCCTCGGGAATGGGCTTGAAGACCAGGCGATCGATCTTCGGCCGGCCGCGCCAGTACTGGTCGTAGGCCTGCACGACCACCCGGTCGTTCTTCACCCACTCCACGAACCGGTACGGACCGGTGCCGACCGGGTTCAGGCCGAACTGCACCCTGCCCACCTGGGTGAAAGTGTCCCTGGGGACGATGAGCCAGGCGGCGATGCGCCGCAGCAGCACGGCGTCGGGTTGCTCGGTGATGATGCGAACGGTCTGGGCGTCTGGGGCGACCACGTCCTTGACGATCCCGACGATCCACGACCGGGTGCGGACAGGGTCCTCCCGCTGCAGCATGCGCTTGAGGGTGAAGACTGCGTCGTCGGCCGTGAATTCCTTGCCGTTGTGGAACTTCACGCCGCGCCGGAGCTTCATCTCCAGCGTGGTCTCGTTCACCCACTTCCACCACACGGCCAGCGCCGGCACCACGTTGTTGTTGGCGTCCAGGTTGACCAGCGCGTCGTACAGGTTGCCGAAGATAGCCTGGCTGCTGGACAGCGTGTCCATGTGGGGATCGAGGGATTCGGGGTCGATGCCCTGCGCAATCCCCACCGCGACCGGCGGCGGCGGGGCGGCGCGGGTGAAGGAGGCAACCAGCAGCAGGCTGCCCAGGACGACGGCCAGGATGACGTTCCTCATGGCTCTCCCTCCTGCTGACTCTCCGTCCTGCTGACTCTCCGTCCTGCTGACTCCGCGTCCCTGCTGACTCCGCGTCCTGCTGCGCGGCGGTCACGCCGAAGGCATCAGCCACTCTGCGGTAACGATGTGGCCGTCCAGGATCACCGTCTTCACCCGGCGGAGGACGGAGAGGTCGGCGAGCGGATCTCCGTCCACGATCACCACGTCGGCCTTCTTGCCTGCCTCCAGGGTGCCCAGGTCCTTCTCCCAGCCCAGCACGCGGGCGGCGTTGCGCGTGGCCGCCAGGATGGCCTCCATGGGAGGCAGGCCCGCGTCGTGGAGCATCTCGATCTCCTGCACCAGCTCGCCCAGCGTGTCCGTCCCCGTGGCGATGGTGATACCGGCCTTGTAAGCCATGGCGACGCTCTCCCGGTGCGGGCCGATCACCTCGTCCCTCAGGATAGAGGAGAAGTCGGTGTTGCCCGCCGCCTCCTCGCGCCGGTAGAGGTTGTAGAGGCCGGACATGGTGGGGACCAGGAAGGTCCCCTGCTCCCTCATCATGGCGATGGCCTCGTCGTCGAGATAGACCCCGTGCTCGATGGAGTCGATCCCCGCGCGGAGGCTGTTCTTGATGCCGTCGTTGGCGTCGGCGTGGGCGGCGATCCGCCGCCCACGCTTGTGGGCCTCCTGGGCCGCCGCCGTCAACTCCTCGCAGGTCAGCTCCACCATCCGGGGGTCTTCCTTCTCCGGCATACCCGACAGGCCGGCCGTGGCCGCCACCTTCACCCAGTCGGCACCCATCTTGAGCTGCTCGCGGGCCGCGCGCCGGACCGCGTCGGGGCCGTCCGCCTCCTGCCCGGAGCCGGCGCCGTGCCCTCCGGTCATGCAGATGATCTTGCCAGACGTGACGATGCGCGGCCCGTGGAAGAGACCGCTGCCCAGCGCGCGCTTGAGGGTGTGGCTGAGAAACACCCGCGACCCCGTGTCCCGGATGGTCGTGGCACCCCTCCGCAGCTCGTACCAGGCGTTGTTCAGGGCGTGGAGGATGGCCTGCGCCTCGGGTTGGGTCTCGATCTGCGGATAGCGAAAGCGAAACGGCAGCGTTTCGTCTCGCGCCCAGCTCATGTGCCGGCGGTGAATGTGGGCGTGCAGGTTCATCAGGCCGGGAAGCACCGTCCCTCCCCTCGCGTCGACGACGGTGGTCGCCCGCGCGCGCAGGGCCGCGTCGCCCGGCCGGCCGATGGCGGCGATGCGGTTTCCGTCGATGAGCAGACTGCCAGATTGTGGGGGGCGGCCCGTCCCGTCCAGGATGGTGCCGTGCTCCACGAGAATGGCCATGACCGTCCTCCTTGTGTGCGGCTGTGGGCCTGATCGCGTCGATGACACGGGGACAATCGATCGAGCATCGTGATCCTTCTTCGATCTATTCAGCCCCGGCATCTCACCTCCTGCCGTCGGCAGGCAAGCATGTCCACCGCCCCTCGCGGAGTCCAGTGTTCATGTTCTCGGCCATCCGGTTCTGTTGGTGACGCATCAGCGCGCCGGCGCGCGTAGGAGTCGAGCCCGCCCTGATGGAACATGGGAACGATCCGATCTGCTACGGCACGGCATCCCCGCAGCGAGAGGAGTCAGGTGCGATGAAGAGCGAGCGGCGGCGCGACACCCAGCAGTGGATCCTGGACTGGCTCGTCAAGCAGACCGGCCGCGTGCAGAACTTCGCCAACGACGAGCGGGATGTTCCGGCGGAGGTGAAGAGCTACCGGATGATCCACCGGGTGCTCTACAAGAAGGCGCGGCACGAGGAAGACATCGCCCGCGCCGCGGAGCGCGCCGGCCACCGGCACACGGCGCGGGCCCTGTACTGGCGCGCCGCGCAGACCTACCGGGAGGCGCAGCACGCCATCTTCGTGGATGACCACCCCGAGAAGATCTTCCTGCACGGGAAGCTGATCGAGTGTTACGACCGCGTGATCGCCCTGGCCGACTACCCCATCGAAAAGGTGGAGATCCCCTGGGAGGGCGTGCAGATCGCCGGCCTGCTGCACCTGCTGCCCGACCGGCGCCGCGCGCCCACCATCCTGCTGCTGCCCGGCATGGACATGACCAAGGAGGCGGCGCCCAACCCACTGGACAACGTCTTCCTCCACCGCGGGATGCACGTCCTGTCCATCGACGGCCCCGGACAGGGCGCGAGCAACCTGCGCAAGATCCGCGTCGGCGACGACAACTACGAGCGCGCGGCGAGTGCCGCCGTCGACGTCCTGGCGGTGCGCCCGGAGGTGGACCCGGAGCGGATCGGCGTGTGCGGCGTGAGCTTCGGCTCCCACTGGGGCCCGCGGCTGGCGGCCACGGATAAGCGCGTGCGCGGCCTGGCCACGACCCACGCCGTCTACGGCCCCAAGCGGGCCATCGTCGAAGAGGCGTCCCCTCGATTCAAGCAGATGTTCATGTACATGGCCGGCCTCCACGACGAGGACGCCTTCGACCGCATGGCGGAGCGCATGACCACCGCGGGCCACGGGTCGAAGATCACCTGCCCCACGCTGATGGTGACCGGCGAGTACGACCCGCTCTGCCACCTGGAGGACACGGCAGCGTTCTTCGAGGAAGTGGCGGGGCCCAAGGAGATGTGGGTCTTCGAGAACGAGTTCCACCGCGTGTCGAGCAAGGAAGGCATCGCGGGGATGGAGATCTATCCGTTCCTGGCGGACTGGCTGCTGGACGCGGTCAACGGCAAGTACCGGGCGGGCCACCGCCGGATCGTGCTGGTGCCGCAGAAGACCGGCGCCGGACCCTACTCGCCGGCGGTGAAGTCGGTGTATCTGCCCACCCGCACGGAGGTCGCGGAAGGGTGATCCATGGCGACTGACCGCGCCTCCGACCTGAGCCTCTACCAGATCATCCTCCAGAAGATCCAGCACGAGGAGTACATGCTGGCCCAGCGCACCTATAACTTCATCACGGCCAACGCCTTTCTGGTAGGCGCGCTGGCGTTGGTGGGCAACCCCAACGCGCCGTCGCTCCTGGGACACCTGGTCACGCTGCTCGGCTTCCTGATGTCCATCGTCCAGATCTGGATCGGGGGCCGGTCGTCGCGCACCATCAGCTTCTGGCACCAGTACCTGCTCGGCCTGGAAAAGTCTCTGCCCTTCGACGTGGACAGTGCGCTGTTCTCCTTCTACGAGACCGGAAGCGCCCGGGTGGGTGGCTTTGAAATCACGCAGGCGGCCTACTCCGCCCGCCGGCCGATGCTGCGCACCTTCCCCTGGAACCGGGTGCGCGGCACCAACGTGCTAACGGGCATCGGCGTCCCCGTGATGGTCGCTGTCTTCTGGGTCGCCACCTCGGCGGTCCTCCACGCCCGGGAGCCACACTACGTCGTGATCCTGATCATGCTGGGCGGCATCGTGCTCCTCGTGAAGACGCTGAGGTCGGTGCCGGCGGAGCCGGAGTTGAAGCCATGACCACAGAGGTGGAGGATGCGGACCGGGAGCGCTGAGCGCCTGTACGACGTGCACGTCGAGGAGGATGTGGTGATGCAGGCGCGAGACGGGACGCGCCTGTACGCCGACGTCTACCGCCCCGCTGAGGGCGGTCCCTTCCCCGTCATCCTCATGCGCACGCCGTACGACAAGCGCGCCGCGCAGGCAGACACCTACGCCCACCCGCTGTGGTACGCGCGCCACGGTTACATGGTCGTGGTGCAGGACGCGCGGGGCCGCTGGCGGTCAGAAGGAACGTTCACCCCGTTTGCTCACGAGGCGGACGACGGCTACGACGCCGTGGAGTGGGCGGCCCGGCTGCCGGGTTCCAGCGGGAAGGTGGGGATGTACGGGTTCTCCTATGTGGGCGCCACGCAGCTCCTGGCAGCAACCAGGCGGCCGCCGGGGCTGGTCTGCATCTGTCCCGGCCTCACCGGCTCCCAGTACTACGAGGGATGGACCTACCGCAGCGGCGCCTTTGCCCTCGCCTTCAACCTGACCTGGGCCGCGACCCTCGCCCAGGACACCGCGCGCCGGCGCGGCCTGCCCGACGTGGAACAGCGGCTGCGCGATGTCCGCACCGCGCCCGCGCTGCACTACGACGCGCTGCCACTCCGGGCGTTCGCGCCACTCCGCGACCACGATATCGCGCCGTACTACGATGACTGGCTGGAGCACGAGCGGTACGACGAGTACTGGCGCCGCTGGTCCATCGACGAGCGGTACGAGCAGATCGACGTGCCGGCGTTGCACATCGCGGGATGGTACGACATCTTCCTGGACGGCACGCTCCGCAACTATGTGGGCATCCGCGACCGAGGCGCCACGGACTTGGCGCGCCGCCACCAGCGCCTGCTCGTCCTCCCCTGGTACCACTCCCCGTGGTCGTCCATGGTCGGGCCGGTGGACTTCGGACCGGAGGCGTTGAACCGGATCGATTCCCTGCAGCTCCGCTGGTTTGACCGCTGGCTTCGGGGCGTCCGGAACGGTGTCGACGAGGAGCCGCCGGTGGAGGTGTTCGTGATGGGCGCCAGCACCTGGCGGCGCGCCGCGGACTGGCCCGTGCCGGGGACGACGTTCACCGACTTCTACCTGCACAGCGACGGCCGCGCCAACTCCCTGAGTGGCGACGGCGCCCTCACCCTCGAGCCTCCCAAGGACGAGCACCCGGACACGTTCGTCTATGACCCGCGCCGCCCCGTGCTGAGCCTGGGCGGGCGATCGTGCTGCAGCCCGCTCATCACACCCATGGGGCCGGCCGACCAGCGTCCCGTGGAGGCGGGCGGCTCCGTGCTCGTCTACACCTCCGCGCCGATGGAGGAGGACCTGGAGGTCACCGGCCCCGTCGCCGCCACGCTGTGGGCGGCGACCACCGCGGTGGACACGGACTGGACGGTGAAGCTCGTGGACGTGCACCCCGCCGGCTTCGCCCTCAACGTGGCCGACGGCATCATCCGCGCCCGTTTCCACGAGTCGTGCCGCGCGCCGCGCTTGCTGCGGCCCGGTGAAGTCTACCGATATGAGATCGACCTGGGCGCGACGGGCAACCTGTTCAGGCGGGGGCACCGCATCCGCGTGGAGGTCTCGTCCAGCAACTTCCCCTGCTACGACCGCAACACCAACACCGGCCGGGAGCTCGGGGTGGATACCATCTCCGACGCGATCACCGCGCGGCAGACCATCTTCCACGACGCGGCGCGGCCTTCGCACGTCCGCCTGCCGGTGGCGCCCCGCTGAAGGGGAGGGCGCAGCGAGCTGTACCCGCGCGACGAGGTGAGGGCCATGGCCTCAGGAGGGGCGAAGACGTGGCTGGAGCTCACGCGGCCGTACTCGTGGACGGCCTCCCTGGTGCCGGCGGCGCTGGGCGGGGCGATGGCCCTGGCGGAGGGCCGCTTCGCGAGCGGGCTCTTTCTGCTCACCCTCATCGCCGCCGTCGCGCTCCAGTCGGGCACCAACCTGGTCAACGAGCTGTACGACGTCATCAACCGCGTCGACACCATCGACGCCCCGCGGGCCAGCCGCGTGCTGCTGGAGGGACGGCTGACGCAGGATCAGGTCCGGCGCGGCACCGCCGTGCTCTTCGGCACCGCCGTGCTCATCGGGCTGTACCTGGTCCGGCTACGCGGGACGCCGATGCTGGTCATCGGCGCGGTGGGCGTCCTGGCCGGCTACTTCTACACCGCGCCGCCGTTCCAGTACAAGTACCGGGCGCTCGGCGTGCCGATGGTGTTCCTGATGATGGGCCCGCTGATGGTGGCGGGCGCGCACCTGGCCATCGCCGGCCACTACACGCGGCAAACGATCCTGGCGTCCATCCCCGTGGGCCTGCTGGTGGCGGCGATCCTGCACTCCAACGAGATCCGTGACATCTCCCTCGACGCGCGGGCCGGGTTCGCGACGCTCTCCTCGGTGATCGGGCAGAAGACCGCCGCCCGGGTGTACGCCGGGATGGTCCTCGGCGCCTACGGCCTGACCGTCTTCTTCGCGGGCTTCAAGCTGCTGCCCGCGTGGACCCTGCTCACGGTGCTGAGCATCCCCGCGGGTCTCGCCGCCGTGCGGGCGATCAAAAGCGGCGTGGAGGGGAAGCCGGAGGACCTGATCCGTATCGACGAAGCCACGGCCAGGGCGCACCTGGCGTACGGGCTGCTGCTGGCGCTCAGCTTCGTGGTGCAGCGCATCGCCGGGTGATCTCGTCGCGATGACGCACCTGCCCCCGCCGGAGGAGAAGAGGTCCTTCGTGCGGGCGATGTTCTCCGCCATCGCCCCGCGGTACGACATGCTCAACACGCTGCTCAGCCTGGGGATTCACCACCGGTGGAAGGACGTCACGGCCCGCCTGGCCGAGCTGCGGCCGGGCGACCGCGCCATCGACATCTGCGCCGGCACCGGCGACCTGGCCCTGCGCATGGCCCGTCACGTGGGGGAGCGGGGACAGGTGGTGGCCGTGGACTTCGCCCCGCCCATGCTGTCGCTGGGCCGGTGGAAGGCGGCCCAGGCAGGCATGGACGGCCGGGTGATCTTCGTCCAGGGTGACGCGGAGGACCTCCCGGTGGCAGACGGGACCTTCCAGGCGGCCACCGTGGGCTTCGGCATCCGCAACGTCGCCCGCGTGGACCGGGCGCTGGCGGAGATCTTCCGCGTGCTGGCCCGCGGGGGACGGATCCTCATCCTGGAGTTCAGCCACCCCACCACGCGCGGCCTGCGCGTGCTCTACGACCTCTACTCGCATTACGTCATCCCGCGCGTGGGCTACATGATCGCGGGACACGATCAGGCCTATCACTATTTGCCCTCCTCAATCCGCAACTTTCCCGACCAAGAGGCCTTTGCCCGTATCATCGAGCAAGCGGGGTTCGCTCACGTGCGCTATTACAATCTGACGGGCGGCATCGCTGCCCTGCACGTCGGAGCGAAACCGTAACCGGCGGGTGGAGACCAGTGACCAAAGCTGCTGCATGCCCGTGGAAGGGTTTCTCACGCCAAACGCGAACAATACATGACTTTTTCGCGTGGCTCGCGGAGGACTCGCCGTGATCGACCGGGCGACAGATTCCTCCCGGCCAGCCCTCACCCCAGGTGTGCGCGTCATCACGCTGGCCGTCATCCTCGCCGTGATCCTGATCGGTGTCGGCATCGGGCTGGCCTGGCAGGAGTACGAGAGTGAACGCGACCGCGTTGTCGACCGCATCGGCTTTCGGGCCCGGATCGCGGCCACCGACGTGGGCCGGTTGCTCGAGGATCTGATTGACCTGGCGGAGGCAATCGCCGCGGCGCCGGCGGTTCAGGATCTGGAGCGGCCGGCCATGCGGGACTACTTTAACGCGGTCCTCAAGGTAGACCGCAGCATCGACGGCATCCTGTGGGCGGACGCGCAGGGGAATGTCAGGGTGCGGTCTCGACTCGACCCCCCTGATCCTCCGCCCAGCATCGCCCACCGCGACTACTTCCGTACCGCCGTGGTGAGCAGGAAGCCGGCGATCAGCCGGGCCCTCATCCGCCCCATCGACGGCAAACCCGTGGTCACCCTGGCCGTGCCCACGGTCAACAGGGCCAGCGCCCTCAGCGGCGTGCTGGTGGCCGCCATCCCCCTCACTGGCCTCCAAGGGCTCGTGGCGGAATTCCGGACCCCACAGCTCGGGCGGCTGTCCCTGGTGGATGGGGCGGATCAGGTCATCGCCGGCAGCCCCCTGCCTCCCCTGCGCGACGTCTCACGGACACCGCTCCTTCGGGAGGCTCGCGAACGCGGTGCCGGCGTGCTGATCGATGTCGCCGACCTCTACGGCAACCCCCACCGGGTCGTGGCGTTCGCGCGGGTGAAGGCGGGCGGGTGGACGGTGTTCGTGGACTCGCCAATGGGCGAGGCCTTCGGTCCTGCCCGGCACGCCTTCTTGCTCACGGTCTTCCTCGTGCTCCTGGGCGGCCTGATCGCCATCGGCGGAGGGACGTGGACCGGGCGCCATCTCGACCGTGTGTACCGGGCCCAGCAGGAGGCCCGGGAGCGCGCCGAGCGAACGGTCGCGCGCATTGCCAGGCTGCAAGCGGTGACCGCCGCCCTCTCGCAGGCGCTCACGCCCCCTCAGGTGGCCCGGGTCATCATCAACGAAGGCGTGGCGGCGCTGGACGCGCGCGCCGGGGCGGTGCAGCAGCTGGTCGCCGACGGCACCGCGCTCGAACTCCTGGAGGCGGTGGGCTTTCCGGCGCGCCTCATCCAGCAGCGCCGCCACGTCCGGCTCGGGGAGAAGTCCCCGTCGGCGGACGTCGTCCGCGCGAAGCAACCCGTGCTGCTGGAATCCACCGAAGCGTTCCTTGCCCGTTACCCCAATCTTCGCGAGTTCGTGCCCTCGCTGGCCGGGGGCGCGTTTGCCTTCATCCCACTCTCGGTGGAAACGCGCATCGTCGGGGTCCTCACCCTCCACTTCGCGGAACCACGGACGTTCGCGGGGGAAGATCTCGATGTCATCCTGACGCTGGGGAATCAATGCGCGCAGGCGCTAGAACGCGCGCGCCTGTACGCCCACGAGCACGAGATCGCGGAGACGCTCCAGCGGAGCCTGCTGCCCCAGGCGCTGCCGGAGATCCCAGGGATCGAGATCGTGACCAGGTACCTCTCATCGCCGCTCGCCGAGGTCGGGGGCGACTGGTACGACGTCTTCACGCTGCCCGGGGGGCACGTCGGGTTCGTCATCGGGGACGTGGCTGGGCGTGGCGTCCGCGCGGCGGCGGTCATGGGACAGTTGCGGCACATGCTGCGGGCCCACGCCCTGGAAGGACAGGGGCCGGCCGCCGTCCTGCAGCGCCTGAACCGTCTCATGGACCCCGGCGAGATGGCCACCGTCTGCTACTTCACCCTCGATCCCATGACCTGGGAGGCGCGATATGCGAACGCCGGGCACTGCCCGCCGCTGGTCGTCGCGCCGGACGACGCCGCGCAGTTCCTGTGGCGGGGATCCCCTCCGCTGGGCAACCTGCGCTACACCTACAGCGAGGAAGCCGTGGTCCTCGCACCGGGCTCTACCGTGGTGCTGTACACGGACGGCCTGATCGAGATCCAGGAGAGCATCGATGAGGGCCTGGCCCGTCTAGAACGGACGGTGACCGCCGGTGCCGCGGCGGAAATGAACGCTCTCCTGGACCGCATCCTGGAGGAGGTGCTGCGCGGGGAACGGGCGCGCGACGACATCGCGCTCCTCGCGTTCCGCCTCTCTCCACTCGACGCCACGCGCATTCATGTCCGGGTCCCGGCGGCACCCGCCTCCATCGCGAATATCCGGCACATCCTGCTGCGGTGGTTGACCCAGGCCGGCGTGGACGCCCGCGAAGCCCACGGGATCACCGTGGCGTGCGCGGAGGCGTGCACGAACGTCGTGGAGCACGCGTATGGCGTGGCAGACGGAGACCTGGAAGTCGCCGCGCGGCGGACCGATGACGGCGTCGAGGTCGTCGTGCGGGACTGGGGGCAGTGGCGCCCGCCCCGCGGCGAGGGCCGGGGCCGGGGGCTCGACATCATCCGGGGCCTGATTGATGGGGTGGAGATCACGTCCGACTCCGGGGGAACGCTGGTGCGGATGGAGCGGCGGCTCCGGCACGAGGGCGGGGCGTAGGCCGGTGCTGGCGCGCGTGCTCGCGGTCGATCACGACGGTGTGGTGGTGGCATCACTGGAAGGCGAGGTGGACATGGCCAACGCCGCGGAAGTCCGGGCCCAACTCCATTCCAGCCTGTCCAGCAACGCCGTCGGCGTCGTCATAGATCTCACCAGGACCACGTACGTGGACAGTCGGGGGATCTACCTTCTCGTCGAGACGCATGAACGGGTGCAGACCAGCCAGCAGCCCCTTCGCATTGTCTGCCCTGCGGCGTCTCCCATCCGCCGGCTGCTCCTGGTCTCCCACCTGCCGATCCCCGTAGACAGCACCGTCGAAGAGGCTATCCAGCAGATCCGGCAGACGGCCGGCTGAAACGCCACGTCCACGCCGGGAGGAAGTCGCTCCTTACCGCCGAACACCTCCGCGGGTTCCAGGTGCATGTCGACGCCGGTTCATCCCCCCAGCAGCGCGACCACACTTGATCACGCGCCCTCGCCGCCGCGCGCGTGGAAAGCCGTGCTGCCCGTGGTCACCATCACACTCCTCGCTTTCGCCGTGCGCTACGTCATGCTGACCGACCAGAGCATCTGGTTCGATGAGGCTTACTCGCTGGACCTGGCCAGCAGCGCGGTGGGCCAGATGCTGACGAAGATCCGCGCGGAGGACGCGCACCCTCCGCTCTTCTACCTCCTGCTGCGGGGCTGGATGAAGCTGGGCGGCACGGGCGAGCGATGGGTCCGGCTCCTGCCAGCCATCCTGGGCACCGCGGTCGTCCCTCTGACCTATCTGCTGGCTCTGCGCCTGTTCAACCGGCGGACGGCCGCCGTGGCGGCGATGCTGGTTACCCTCTCGCCGATCCAGATTATCACCAGCCAGCAAGTGCGCATGTATGCGCCGCTGACGCTGTTGACGCTGCTCGGCACGTTGCTGTGCTGGGAGGCACTGCGGTCAAGACGGATAGGGCTCTGGGCGGCGTACGCGGTCACCATGGCTGCCGCGGGCTACGTCCATTACTTCGCCGGCTTAGTGACCGCGGCGCACGGCCTTTACGTCCTGGTGTGGGAGCGACGCGGCATCCTGCCGTGGATCGCCGGCGTGGCGGGGGCGGGAATTCTGTTTGCCCCGTGGATGCCCGGGCTCCTGGCGCAAGTGCAGAGCGGAGTAGGCACCCCGCTGTGGCGGGAGCGGGGCGGCGCCGCGGTGCTGGTGGAGACGCTGGGCCTGGTGACCTTCGGCGGCCACCTGCTGGGCGCGCGCGGATACATCCGGCCGGGATGGCTGGCCGCGCCGTACGTCCTGCTGCCGGCGCTGCCATTTCTGCTCGCGGCGTGGTACGGGGCCCGCCGCGCGCGCGCCGCGGGCCAGGGCCCTCAGGCGGCGCTCGCGCTGTGCGCGTCCGTGGTCCCGCTGGGCCTGGCGTTTGCGATCTCGCTGGCGCGCCCCGTCTTCATGGCGCGATACTTCACCTTCCTGGTACCGCCGCTGGCGGTGATCATCGCGCGCGGCATCGCCG
>JACQTN010000083.1 GCA_016210785.1 Armatimonadota bacterium | reverse complement strand
TTTCACTCTACCGCGCTCGCCGAACGCACGGCGCCGACACGTGCTACGTTCCACCGAGGCGCGCCGTCATACCGCGCGGCACGTGCAACTTTCGTGCGAGGTGGGCCGCTTCACCGCGCTCACCCACTTACGGCGCACCGACTCACGGCGCCCCTCGATCGGCACGTTCGACCCTGTGCAAGTTGTTCCGTTCTACCGCGCGGCACGTTCAACGTCTGTGCAAGGTGCGCCGCTCTACCGCGCTCACCGGACTCACGGCGCACCAACTTCACGGCGCACTCGCGACGGTGGGGTTCCCGGGAACATGAACGATGCTCGGACTCGGCGGCGCGAGTCCAATCCTGCGCCGTTCAACTCGCGGCTCCGGTACCGACATATCGTGGGAAGCCGGTCCTGCGCATGCACAAATGCGAGTTTCCGATACGCGCACCTCGCCGGTGTTGATGCGTGCACGACGCCACCGCGGACCGCCGTCCGCGCGCGTCAAGACGCGCCGGCCCCTGGGAGGTCGCGGCACGCGGGGACGCCGCCCAGGCTCTCCGCCCGCAGCACGGCGCGCCGGATCGCCTCGGCAACCGCCTCCTCCGCGGCTACGCCGACCGCGAAGAAGTTCGCCTCCACCTCGCCGGTCGCCAGGACGAAGAAGGTGTCGCCGTCTACCATGGTGTGGGGCGGCGAGACCGCGCGGGCCAGCCCGTTGTGGGCCAGCGACGCCAGACGGTTGGCCTGTTCTTTGGTGAGCCGCGCGTTGGTGACCACCACGCCGATGGTGGTGTTCTCGACGGCCCCCCGCCCGAAGCGGATCGGCGGGACCTCGCGGGTCCGCAGCACGCGGGCGATGCCCGCAAACTTCCCCGTCCGCGGCTCCCGGCACCCCGCCAGCACCGCTCCCGTGTGCTCATCCACCACGTCGCCGAACGCGTTGACCACGGCCACCGCGGCGACCACCGCGCCTCCGGGCACCCCGATGCCGGCGGCGCCGATCCCGCCCTTGGTCGCCCACTGCACACCGTACAGCTTGCCCACCGTGGCGCCCGTGCCGGCGCCCACGCTGCCTTCTTCCATGCCGCCCGGTTTCGCGGCCATGCAGGCGGCGTAGCCCATGGCCGCCGTGGGACGCGCCCGGCTGTCCCCGATGCTCAGGTCGAAGATCACCGCCGCGGGGACGATGGGCACGCGCGCCACGCCCACGTCGTGGCCGACGCCCTGCTCCTCCAGGTAGCGCATCGCGCCATCGACGGCGGCCAGCCCGAAGATGCTGCCGCCGGTGAGCATCACGGCGTGCACCGTCTCCACCAGGTGCCCGGGCCGCAGGAGGTCGGTGTCGCGCGTCCCCGGCGCGCCGCCGCGCACGTCGACGCCACCCACCGCGCCCTGCGGGACCATCACCACGGTGCAGCCGGTGACGCCCTCCCGGTCGGTGGCATGCCCCACGAGCACGCCCGGGGGAAACCCGGTACCGGTCACGCGCGCTCGCCTCCCGCCGCCGCCAGGTCGCCCGCCACCACGCGGCGAAGGCTGCCGTCCGCCTGCCTCACCAGCAGGGCGCCTTCCTCGTCCACGTCCTCCGCCAGCCCCTCCACGCGCGCCTCCGGCAGCACGACGCTCACGGGGCGCCCCAGCGTCGCCGACAGCGCTCGCCAGGAGGACAGCAACGCCGCGGCACCGCCGTGGCGCCAGGCGGCGTACTCGGCCTCCAGGTCGCCCAGCAGGTCCGCCAGCACCCCGGCGCGGTCCACCGGCCGGCCCAGGTGCGCGGCCAGCGAAATGGAGGAGGCACGGACCTCCGGCGGCAGGTGCGCCTCGTCGACGTTGAGGTTGATACCGATGCCAGCGATCACGGCGCCACCCGCCGCCTCCAGCAGGATGCCACCGAGCTTGCGCCCGGCGATGACCAGATCGTTGGGCCACTTCAGCCGTACGTCGGCGCCGGTCGCCCGCCGCAACGCCGTGGCGGCGGCCACGCCCACGGCCAGACCCACGCCCGGCGACGGCCGCGCCGGCCGCAGGATCACCGACAGCCACAGCCCGCCGGGCGGCGAATGCCAGGTGCGACCCTGCCGGCCGCGGCCCGCGGTCTGCTCCTCGGCGACGACCGCGGTGCCCTCCCCCGCACCGGCCTCGGCCAGGTCGCGGGCCACGTCGTTGGTGGAGCCCACGCGCCCGTAGGGCACCAGCGGCCGGCCCATGGCCCGGGTCGCCAGCCGCCCCAGGACTTGCGCCCAGGGATCGCCCACGCGGCTGACCCTCTGGCCGGACGGCAGGCGGTGGCGCAGGTCCGCCAGCGGACCCAGCACCGGGTGTGAGAGATCGGGCGCAATCTCCAGGAGGGGCACCAGCACGAAGGCGCGCCGGTGCATCTCCGGGTGCGGGATCACGAGCGCCTCCGTGGCCACGCCGAGATCGCCGTAGAGCAGCACGTCGAGATCAATTGTCCGGGGGCCCCAGCGCTCCTCCACCCCGGTGCCGCGCACACGCCCCAGGCCTGTCTCCACCCGCTGCAGCAGCGCCAGCAGCGCGTGCGGGTCCAGGTCCGTCGCCACCGCGACGACCAGATTGAGGAAGGGCGGCTGGTCTTCCCGCCCGACGGGCGCGGTCTCGTAGATGGAGGAGCGCTGCACGACGCGCAGCGCGCCGGAGGCCTCCAGCCGGCGGATGGCCTCCTCCAGATGCCACCGGCGGTGGCCCAGGTTGCCGCCCAGCCCCAGGTAGGCGATCGTCACGGTCGCTCTCGCCTGATCTCCACCGCGGCATGCTCCAGCGGCCCGCCCAGGACGACCTGCGGCTTGCGCACGCGCACCACGACGGCGGCCACGCCGTCCAGGGCCAGCAGGTGCCCGGCGATAGCCTCGGCGACCGCCTCGATCAACTGGCGGCGCTGTCCCTCCACCACAGCCCTCACGGCGGCGTAGCACTGGCGGTAGTCCACCGTGCGCGCCAGGTCGTCGTACGCCCCCGCGGCGCGGAGATCGGCGTCGATCTCCACGTCGACCACAAACGGCTGGCCCGCCTCGGCCTCCGCCGGGTCGACCCCGTGATAGGCGTGGAACCACATGCCGGAGAGAATGATCCGATCCACGGCGCGCGTCACCCCCCCGGCGACGCCTCGTCCTCCAAGACGCTCATCGCAAGCCGCGCACGACGGCATCGGCCACGCGCGCGGCCCGCGCGATGGGCTTCACGTCGTGCACCCGCACAATGTCTACGCCGGCAGCGATCGCCAGGACCACCAGCGCGGCCGTGCCTTCCACGCGCTCCGTCGCGGGCAGGCCGCCCAGCAGCCGGGCGATGGTGGTCTTGCGGGAGGGGCCGATGAGCACGGGACAGCCGAGCACCCGCAGTTCACCGAGCCGGCGCATGATCTCCACATTGTGGACCACCGTCTTGCCGAAGCCGAATCCCGGATCGACGATGAGACGCTGGCGTGGGATGCCGGCCCGCTCCGCGGCAGCGATGCGCTCCCCCAGGAAGTCCACGATCTCGCCCATCACGTCCGCGTAGCGGGGATCGCGCTGCATGTCCCGCGGGGTCCCCTTCATGTGCATGAGGACCAGCGGCACGCCGACCTCCGCCACGACGCCGCCCATGGCCGGGTCGAAGCGCAGCGCGCTGACGTCGTTGACCAGGCCGGCGCCCGCGGCGACGGCCTGCCGAACCACTTCCGCCTTGTAGGTGTCGATGGAGATGGGAACGTCCACCTCGCGGGCCAGCCGGGCGATCACGGGGATCGTGCGCCGGAGCTCTTCATCCAGCGAGACGGGCGCCGCGCCCGGCCGCGTCGACTCACCGCCCACATCCAGGATGTGGGCGCCGTCGGCGACCATGGCCCGGCCGCAGGCCACCACGTGCTCCACGTCCGCCTCACCCGGCATGCCGGTCCACAGCCCGTCCCCGGCGAAGGAGTCGGGCGTGACGTTGAGGATGCCCATGATGAGCGTCCGCTCCCCCAGCCGCAGGGTGCGCGGGCCGCAACGAATCTCGCGGACGGCCGTGGCCATGGGTGTGTTCACCGCGCGGGATCGCGGCGGCCGGCGGAGGTCGCGCTGACGATGTCGATCCCCGCTGCCTCCAGCAACCGCGTCTCCAAGATCCCGGCCGGAGCCAGACGCGGCAGGCGCAGGGCGTCCCGCGCCACCCCCAGCACCGCGTCCAGCGGCATCAACCCCACCAGCTCCGTCTCCGTCACCGCGACGCCGCGCCGGGCCGCCTCGCCCTCCACCGCGCGCAGCGCGGCCAGCGGCGATGTGCGGGTGTGATCCAGAAGGTTCAGCGACACCTGGGCCTGCCCCCGCTCGCGGATATACATGCCGCGGGCTTGCACCGCAGGCAGCCCGCCGCCCGACTCGCGCACGCCCCGGGCAATCTCCCGGGCGACCTCCCGGTCGGCGGTGTTCAGGTAGATGTTGAAGGCGATGAGCGGCCGCCGCGCGCCGACGGCGGTTGCCCCGGCCGTGGGATGCAAACGAGGCTCGCCGATGTCCGGCCAGCGCTCCGGCCGGCCAATCTCCTGCTTCAGCGCCTCGTAGCCGCCGCGCCGGACCGCGGGCAGCCGGCGGCGCCCGGGCAGCGCCGCGGCCTCGCCGTAGAGATAGACGGGCACGCCCAGCCGTTCCCACAGCAACGCCCCGGCCCGCCGCGCCAGGTCCTTGCACTCCTCCATGGCCACGCCGGCCAGCGGCACGAAGGGCAGCACGTCCAGGGCGCCGATCCGCGGATGCTCGCCCCGGTGGGTCTCCAGGTCGATGAGCGCCACCGCACGCCCGGCAAGAGCCACCGCGGCCTCCAGCACGGCGTCGGGAGGTCCGGCAAAAGTCAGCACACTGCGGTTGTGGCTCGCGTCGGAGGAACAGTCGAGGAGGAAGACCCCCGGCGTCGCCCGTACCGCCGCCGCGGCCGCGGCCACGACCTCCGGCCGCCGTCCCTCGCTGATGTTGGGGACGCAGGCGACGAGGCGCACCGGCATCTCGGCGAAGAGAGGTCCCAGGCGCGCCCGCGGCCCGCCCCAGGACCGCGCGGCTACCCGGGGGCGGACTCGTCCACCCGCGAGAAGTGGATCACCGTGACCTGGTCGTCCATGGTCAGCGGCCGGCCGTAGATCTTGCCGAGGAAGTCGATCAGCTCCTCGTGGCGGCGAAGCGCGGGGTTGTCCCGCTCAATCTCCCGCGGCGAGACCTCGCTGACCTTCTTCACCTCCACCCGGTCGATGAGGGCGGTGAAGATCCTGCGCCGGGTGCCGAAGCGCCGGCCCACCGTCACCCAGACGAGCTGCCCGTCCTGGTACTTGTCGCGCTTGTCGCCCAGCCGGATCGTGACCGTCTTGCGCCCCTGCTGGAGCGCCGTGGCAAAGACCGAAGAGTAGAAGTTCAGGGCCAGCATGAGGCGGCTCTACTGAACGCTGGGGTCAAACGTCACCTGCACCTTCTGCTGGCCGCGGCTGCCCGTGCCCTCGGCGAGCTTCTTCCCTCCGTGGGCAACCTGCGCCTTGACCTGCTGGACCTCCGCCATCTGGCCCAGGATCGCGGTGACGGCCAGCTCCAGCTCCGCCTGGAGGAACTCGCGCGCCTTGGCCTTGTCCTGGTCGGGCTTGTACGTGGCGGAGTTGAACGCGATCTCCACGGCGCCCCCCGCCAGCTTCACGGAGGTGACGGTGCCGCGGCCGATGATATTCTCCACCAGGTTCCTGGCCACGACCTGGGGATCGGGCGGGCGGCGGCGCGCCTCCTCGCCTTTGCGCACCGCGTAGTCCCAGGTGAAGATGCCGGCGGAGACGACCACCACGATCGCCACGTAGATGATGACGGGTCCCAGTTCAACCCCTGCGCGCTTGGTTGCTCGGGCCAACCCTCTCCACCTCCATTTGCTCGGAGGGGGAGTTCCTCCCCCTTCCGACCCTCCCCCTCCTCGGGGTGCGCCGCACCTTCGTCCAGTCTACAGGCTCCAGGCCGGCGTAGCCAGCCTTCGCAAGTTACGTTCGCTCTCCCTTGAAGGCAGCCGCAGTGACCTCGATGCGCACTCGATCACGGTGGCGAGCACCCCAGCCTTGGGGAAAAGCCTATAGTACGTTCGAGGGAGGGGCGAAGCGCCCCTCCCTGGAGTTCTGCGGCCCTGGCACTTCGCCGGACCAAGCCGGCGTCCGCCGGGCCGGGCTATCCGGATGCCTCAGGCTTGAGCGTGGGTGCGATGACGCCCGGGCGCTCCTGGCGCGGCTGGGCATCCACCCTCGCCTCGGTGGCCGACGGCTCGGCCGGAGGCACCGCCGCGGGCACCGCCTCCCCGCCCACGGCGTTGTTGATCACGCGGTCCAGCTCCTCGCCCTCCAGGCTCTCCCGCTCCAGCAGCGTCCTGGCCACCCGCTCCACCTTGTCGCGACTCCCGGTGAGGATCTGCTTGGCGCGCTCGTAGCACTGGTCGATGATCCGCCGGATCTCCTGGTCGATCTCGTGGGCCACCTCTTCGCTGTAGTTGCGGGTCTCCACGAGGTCCCGCCCCAGGAAGACCGGGCCGTGCCGCTTGCCCAGCGACATGGGACCCAGCCGCTCGCTCATCCCGTACTCGGTGACCATCTTGCGGGTCAGTTCGGTGGCCTGCTCGAAGTCGTTCTGGGCCCCGGTGGTGATCTCGCCGAAGACGATCTCCTCCGCCACGCGGCCGCCCAGCGCCTGCGTGACACGGTCCAGCAGCTCGCTGCGCGTGTAGGTGTACTTGTCCTCCGGTGGCATGGAGATCACGTAGCCCAGCGCCATGCCCCGCGGCAGGATCGTCACCTTGTGCGGCTGATCGGCGTGTGGCAGCAATTTGCCCAGCACGGCGTGCCCCGCCTCGTGGTAGGCGGCGAGCTGGCGCTCCCGGGCGCTGAGGATGCGGCTCTTGCGCTGCGGGCCGGCGATGACCCGCTCGATGGCCTCCTCGAACTCCGGCGTGGTGATCTTCTTCTTGTTGCGGCGCGCCGCCAGCAGCGCCGCCTCGTTCACCATGTTGGCGAGGTCGGCGCCGCTGAACCCGGGCGTCCGCTTGGCCAGCAGGTCCAGGTCGACCTCCTCGACCGGCTTGCCGCGCACGTGCACGCCCAGGATCGCGCGCCGGCCTTTCGTATCCGGGTTGTCCACCACGATGCGCCGGTCGAAGCGGCCCGGCCGCAACAGCGCGGGGTCGAGGATGTCGGGCCGGTTGGTGGCGGCGATGA
>JACQTN010000092.1 GCA_016210785.1 Armatimonadota bacterium | reverse complement strand
CCGCGGGCAGCGGTGCCCGCTCCGCCGCGGCGTAGGCTATGTTGTCCGCGGCCAGCAGGTCGGCCGCCTCGATGACCGCCTGCATGCGCGCCGGCGCTGGCGGCGGCAGCGTGAGCGCGATGCCCCTGGTCTCACCCGCCGGCAGCGCCAGGCGCTGCGTCGTTACCGGACGGCCATCCGCCAGCACGGTGAGCGGGACCTGGCGCGGCGCGCCGCCGGCGTTGTGCACGCGGATCACCACGTGGGTCTCCCCGCGCAATCCCGGCGCGGCCCGCATCGCCACGATGCCGACGTTGTCCCCGGACCGTCCAAAGCGCCGCACCTCGGCCACCACCGACGGCGGAACCGGCTCCGTCCCGTCGGTAAACGCCACGATCCGCGCCGCGCGTCCCCTGCGGTGGGCGGCGGCCAGCGCCAGGGCGTCGGCGACCCGCGCCTCGCCGTCGGTGACGGTGAGCGCGCGCAGGGTCCGCGCCAGCGCGCGCCGGTCACCGGTGAAGACCGCGGCCACCTCCGGCGCGCGCCCGGCGGCGATGATCATGCCCTCCTCCCCCGGGCGCAGGCGCTCCACCAGCGCCAGCGCGTCACGGCGGGCCGCCTCGAAGCGCGAGGGGGGCACGTCGGTGGCCTGCATGCTGGCGGAGACGTCCATCACCACGATCAACGCCTCGCCGCTTCCGCCCGGCCACGGCACCAGCGGGCGCGCCGCGGCCAGCACCAGCAGGCCGACGATGAGCAACTGCAGCAGCAGCAGCAGGCTGCGCTCCAGGCGGCGCAGTGGCCGCGTCGCCAGCAGGTCCACCTGCGCCCGCCGCCACAGCAGCGTCGCGCTCACCACCACGTCCTGGCGGCGAGCGCGCAGCATGTACAGGAGCAGAAGGATGGGGAGGAGGAGGAGCAGCGCAAGGGCCGCGGGATTCAGCAGCCTCATGGTGGTGGGGGCGTCACGTCACCAGGCCGCCCATCCTCAGGTAGCGCAGGATGAGATCATCGAAGGAGACGGCGGTCGTGGTGCGCAGGTAGTCGATCTGGTGGCGCAGGCAGAACTGCTCCAGGCTCTCCAGGAACCGGTCGCGCGCCCGGGCGTAGGCGTCCAGCGCCGGGCCGTCCAGGCTCACCTCCACCGCCTCGCCGTTCTCCGAGTCCACCAGCCGCAGGTCCCCGCTCAGCGTGGGGAACAGCTCCTCCTCGCTGAGGACGTGGATGACGAAGGGCTCGAAGTGGTTGTAGCGCAGCAGTTTGAACGGCTCCTCGTAGCCCTGCGGGTCCAGCAGATCGGAGATCAGGATGACGAGCCCTCGGCGCTTGGTGCGCAGCACGTACTCGCGGATCATCGCCCCCAACTCGGTAGTGCCGCTCCCCTTGAGGGCGGCGAGGAAATCGAAGAGGTGGAAGATCTGCGGCCGCCCCCGCCGCGGAGGAAGGGCGCGCAGCGCCCCGCCGCTGAAGGTGGTCACGCCCACGCGGTCCAGATTAACGAGCCCGATGTACCCCAGCGCGGCGGCCACGCGGGCGCCGTAGTCCAGCTTGGGCGGCTGCCCGAAGGTCATGGAGCGGCTGGTGTCCACCAGCAGGTGGACGTCGATATCCTCCTCCTCGCTGAACAGCTTCACGAAGAGCCGGTCCAGGCGCGAGTAGACGTTCCAGTCCACGTAGCGGTAGTCGTCGCCCGCCTGGTAGCTGCGGTAGTCGGAGAACTCCACGCCGCGCCCCAGCGAGCGGCTGCGGCGCTCGCCGCGGAACCCACCGCGCACCAGCCGGCGCGTGAGCAGGCTGAGGCTCTCCAGCTTGTGCAGGAATTCCGGCTCCAGCAGCGTCGTCTCGCTCACCTGTCACCCCGCATGCGTGGGACTCCGTCTCGGAAATGTCATGCTTCGTTCATGCGCAGGACCGGCTTCCCCCGATGTGTCGGTATCGGCGCTGCGAGTGGAACTGCGCAGGACCCGGCTTGCGCCGCCTGTGACCCGCCTGAAATCTCTGAAGCCCCTCAATCTGCCACCGAAGGGGTACTCCAGAGATTTCAGGTGGGTCAGTCCGAGCATCACCTATATCCCAGACCCCCACTCCACCCGACTTGAAGACTAGGTCCGCGCCACCGGCCGCCCATGCTCGTCCACCAGCTCCGGCACCTCCTCCAGCAGGCTCTCGACGATGGAGTCGGTGTCGATCCCCTCCGCCTCGCCCTCGAAGTTGAGGATGAGCCGGTGGCGGAGGGCCGGCAGCGCCGCGGCGTGGATGTCCTCGAAACTCACGTTGTACCGCCCCAGCCCGATGGCGCGTACCTTTGCCCCCAGCACCAGCGCCTGCGCGGCGCGCGGGCTGGCGCCGTAGCGGATGAAGCGCTTCACCTTGGCCGCGGCGCCGTCCATCTCGGGGTGGGTGGCGTGGATGAAGCGCGCCACATACGCCTTGACGTGGGACGCGATGGGCACCTCCCGCGCCAGTTCCTGCATGGCCAGGATGGCGGGGCCGCTGGCCACCGTCTTCGCCGTGGGGACGTCGCGCACCGTGGTGCGGTCGATGATCTCCATCAGGTCGTCCACGCCGGGGAACGTGACCCGCAGCTTGAAGAAGAAGCGATCCAGCTGCGCCTCCGGCAGCGGGTAGGTGCCTTCCATCTCGATGGGGTTCTGGGTGGCCAGCACGAAGAAGGGCTCCTCCAGCTGGCTGTGCGTGCCCGCCGCGGTGACGGCGTGCTCCTG
>JACQTN010000006.1 GCA_016210785.1 Armatimonadota bacterium | reverse complement strand
TGCGCTATGAGTGAGGCCGGGGCGGCGGGCGTGGGGGTGGCACGCGTGCCGGCCACCGCCGGGCGCGTGGGGGGTCGGGCGTCGCTGTGGCGGCGGTACGCCCGCAGCGGCGCCGGCGTGGCTGCGGTCGCCTTTCTCGCCCTGCTGGTGTGCGCCGCGCTCGCCGGTCCCCTGGTCTACCCCCGCTCGCCGGTGGAGATCAATCTGGCGCAGGCGCAGCGGCCGCCCGGACGCGACTTCCCCCTCGGCACCGACGAGAACGGCCGGGATGTGTTGGCCCGCGCCCTGCAGGGCGCGCGCACCACGCTGCTGGTGGGCACCGCGGCCATGGCCGTGGCGGTGGGGTTCGGCACGCTGGTGGGGCTGGTGGCCGGTTTTTACGGTGGCCGCGTGGACGAGGCGCTCATGCGGGCCACCGACATCATCATGGCCGTGCCGTCCTTTTTCCTGGCGCTGACCATCCTGACGCTGTTTGGGACCTCCGTTCCCAACATCGTGCTGGTGATCGGGATGACCTCCTGGATGAACGTGGCGCGGCTGGTGCGCGGCGAGGTGCTGCGGGTGCGCGGGCTGGAGTTCGTGGAGGCCGCGCGGGCCTCTGGCGGGTCGGACGCCCGCATCCTGCTGAGCCACGTGCTGCCGCAGACGACCTCCGCCATCACCGTGGCTTCCACCATAGGTGTGGCCTGGGCGATCCTGGTGGAGTCGGCGCTGAGTTACCTCGGGCTGGGGGTGCAGCCGCCGACCTCCACGTGGGGCAACATGCTGACCAACAGCCAGAACTACTTCAACACGGCGCCGTGGTTGGTGATGGTCCCCGGGTTCTTGATCTCGCTGACCGTGCTCTCCGCCAATCTGGCGGGCGACGCGCTGCGTGATGCCCTGGACCCCCGCTCAGCCCGGCGGATTGGAGAGATGACCAATGTGGGGTAGCCAAACGCCATGACCGCGCCCATGGAACTGGGGCTGGCCGGCAAGGCCGTCATCGTCACCGCGGCAAGCCAGGGGATGGGGTTCGCCTGCGCCATGCGGCTGGCGCAGGCGGGATGCCGGGTGGCCATCTGCGGCCGGCGGGCGGACGCGCTGGAGCGCGCCCGCGCCGAGATCGCCGGGCGGGCCGGGGCGGACGTCTTCGCGCTGCCCGCCGACCTCACCCGCGCCGACCAGGTGGCCCGGTTCGCCACGGAGGCGACGGCCCGATTCGGCCGGCTGGACATCCTGGTGGTCAACACCGGTCACATTCCCTACGGGGGGCTGGAGGACCTGACGGAGGTCCAGTGGTACGAGGCCTTCGAGCTGATCCTGATGAGCGCCGTGCGCCTGGCCCGGCACGCCGCGGCGGTGATGCGGGCGCAGGGCGGGGGCGACATGGTCTTCATTACGTCCTCCTCCGTGCGGGAGCCGAGCCCCCACCTGCTGCTGTCCAACGTCATGCGGGCCGGCGTCGCTGCCCTGGCCAAGACGATGGCGCGCACTCTGGCCCCCCACAATATCCGGGTCAACACCGTGGCCCCGGGCTACTTCGACACGGGCCGGGTGCGACGGCGCATCGACGAGATCGTGGATCGCAAGGGGGTGAGCCGGGACGCCGCGGCGCGGGAGATCGCCGGCGACATGCCCATGGGCCGGATCGGCAGCGCCGAGGAGATGGCGGAGCTGGTGGCGTTCGTGGTGAGCCGGCGGGCGGGCTACATGACCGGGGCCACCATCCAGATCGACGGCGGGCGGGGGCACGGCCTGTTCTGATCCCCAGGGGCCTTCCTTGACGGTCCGTCTGAGCGGGTGTTAATCTAAGTGCAGGTTTCAAAAGCCTGTGCCCGCAGCATTTCGCCGGTCGAGCCGACATCCCGCCAGACGGCGCGCGTGCAGCATGGAGAAATCGAGCGTCGGAGAGGACTCGGCCTGCGGGACGGCCAATTCCACTGAAACCAACGACGGCGCCAGGGGGGATCCGGATGCCCAGGAACGACATGACGATCAGGCTCGCCGGCGAGGCGGGTCAGGGCGTGGAGTCTGGGGGTGCCGGATTTGCCAAAGCCCTGACCGACGCCGGGCTGTGGCTGCACACCACCTCCGAGTTCATGTCCCGCATCCGCGGCGGCCTGAACTTCTTTCAGGCGCGGGTGGCCGAACACCCTCTGTACAGCCATGTGGAGAAGGTTCATCTCCTCCTGGCCTTCAGCGAGGAGGCGGTGACCGAGAACGTTGGCGCGGTCGTGCCGGGCGGCGCGGTGCTGTACGACGAGGGGTTCAAGCTGAAGGCGGACGTCATCACCCGCCACGGCGTCCAGGCCTTCCCGGCGCCGCTCACCAGGCTGGCGCAAGAGGTGGGCGGCAACAAGATCATGATGAACACCTGTGCGCTGGGCGCGACCGCCGGCCTCACGGACTTTGACTTTCAGTACATCGCCGACATCATCAAGACGAATTTCAGGCGCAAGGGCGATGCGGTGGTCGAGTCCAACCTGAAGGTGGCCCGGGCCGGGTACGACTACGCCAGGCAGCAGTACGGGGTGAAGTTTGAGTGGAAGATCAGCCCTCTCGCGGGCACCCCGCCGCGCATGGTCATCAACGGCAACCAGGCCATCGGGGTGGGGGCGCTGGCCGCGGGGTGCAAGTTCTGCTCGGGCTACCCGATGACACCCTCCTCCTCCATCATCGAGTACATCGCCTCCCAGGCCACGCGGTTCGGGGTGGTCATGAAGCAGACCGAGGACGAGGTGGCTGCTCTGCTCATGGCCATCGGCGCGGGCTACGCGGGGGCGCGGGCGATGACGGCCACCAGCGGCGGGGGATTCGCGCTGATGACCGAGGCCATCGGACTCGCGGGCATGGCCGAGGTCCCGGTGGTCATCGCGGAGTCGCAGCGGCCGGGTCCCTCCACGGGCATGCCGACCAAGACCGAGCAGGGAGACCTGCTGTTCTGCGTGCACGCCTCCCAGGGCGAGTTCCCCAAGATCGTGCTGGCGGTCAGCACCATCGAAGACTGCTTCGCCCTCAGCGCGCGGGC
>JACQTN010000103.1 GCA_016210785.1 Armatimonadota bacterium | reverse complement strand
GTCATCGCCCTGCGCGGACAGGCGCGCCACCTCTTGCGGCAGCGCGCGGAAGCAGACGGTGCTGAACGGCACCGGCGCGCACCGCTGAAAATCCGGGTGCCCGTCCACCCACGCCGAGAACTCTCGCGCCAGCGCCACGTGAGTCCGGATGCGCGAACGGATGCCGTCCACGCCAAACGTCCGCAACACCATCCACAACTTGAGGGCCCGGAACCGCCGCCCCAGTTGCACCCCGTAATCCATGAAGTTGGTTACCGCTTCGGTGGTGCGCAGGTAGTCGGGGACCAGGCTGAAGGCACGCGTCAACACGTCCGGGCGCCGGCAGTAGAAGGTGCTGCAGTCGATGGGCGTGAACAGCCACTTGTGCGGGTTGACCACCAGCGAGTCGGCCCGCTCACAGCCCGCCAGCACGTGCCGCATCTCCGGCAGGACCGCGGCCGCCCCACCGTAGGCGGCGTCCACGTGCAGCCACACTCCGTGCCGGCCGCAGATGTCCGCGATGGCCGGCACCGGGTCGATGCTGGTGGTGGAGGTCGTGCCCACCGTGGCCGCCACGCAGAACGGCCGCCAGCCGGCGCGCCGGTCCTCCTCGATCGCCGCCTCCAGCGCCTCCGCGTCCACGCGAAACTCGGCGTCTACGGGAATCTTGCGCACGCCGGCCTGCCCGATGCCCAGCACGATGGCGCCCTTCTCGATCGAGGAGTGTGCCTGCTCCGACGTGTAGAGCCGCAGCCGCGGCAGGTCATCGCGTCCCGCCATGCCCTCCTCGCGGATGCGCAGGCCCGCGGCCTCGCGCGCCGCGGCGATGGCGCACAAGCTCGCCACCGACGCGGTGTCCATGATCACACCGGTGAATTCTGGGGGCAGGCCCAGCATCTGCCGCAGCCACGCCAGGACGACCTCTTCCAGCTCGGTGGCCGCGGGCGAGGTGCGCCACAGCATCCCGTTGACGTTGAGTGCCGCGCTGAGCAGCTCGCCCAGGATGCCCGGGCCCGAGCCGCTGATGGCGAAGTAGGCGAAGAAGCCCGGATGGTTCCAGTGGGTGATGCCGGAAAGGATGATCCGCTCGAAGTCCCGGATGACGGCGTCCACCGGCTCGGCGGCATCCGGCGCGCGACGCGGCAGCTGCCCCGCAATGTCCCCCGGCGCCACGGGGGAGTACACCGGATAGCGCTCCGGCGCAGACAGGTATGCGGCGACCCAGTCGATCAGCCGGTGGCCCGCGGCGCGGAACGTGTCCGTATCCATGTCGCCCAGCGATGGAACGTGATCGTCCTCGCTCGCCATGCTCATCGACCTCCGCCAGCCATTCACAACCCCAGCGCCGGCGCGATCCCCTGCAGCGCCTTCGTCACGAAGGCGATATGCGTGTCGAGATCGACGCCCAGTTCCCCGGCACCCTTGATGATGTCCTCCCGGTTGACGCTGCGGGCGAAGGCTTTGTCCTTCATCTTCTTGCGCACCGACGCCACGTCCACTTCCGCCAGCGTTTTCCCCGGCTTCACCAGGGCCACCGCGATGAGAAACCCGCACAGCTCGTCCACCCCAAAGAGCGCCCGCGCCATCGCCGTGTCCCGCGGCACGCCGGAGTAACCGGCATGGCCGAGCATCGCCCGGCACAGCTCTTCCGGGACTCCGCGCTCCCTCAGGTACTGGATCCCGACAAACGGATGCCCCGCCTCCTGACTCGGACAGCGCTCATAGTCGAGATCGTGGAGCAGCCCCACGATACCCCAGCGCTCGTCATCCCCGCCGAAGTGGCGGGCATACGCCCGCATCGCCGCCTCAACCGCGAGCAGATGCTTCCGGAGGTTGGGATTCTGGATCCACTCGCAGAGAATCTCCCACGCCTGCTCACGGTTCAGCCCGGCCGCCTCCACACCCCGCTCCGCCTCCACGCGTTGTCCGACCTCCTGTTCTCAGCCGTCTTTATGTGCCCCCAACATCAACGCGTCAGGCCGCCCCTTCCGCCGGACTTCACGCGGCCGTCCCGGGGAGCGCTGCCCAGCCATAAAAACTTGGCCAACGCAAGCGGAGAATATACTCACGCGAACATTTTTAGGGTATCTCTCCACAATAGTTCGTATTTCGACAAATATGAGCGGCTATAGATCTTGCAAAAGGGCGTCACATTGAACAATTTACGAACATCTATTGGTTCTCAACCGGAAGGAGCAGGTCAATGATCCTGGTGAGATCGTCAACGGAATAGAACTCGATAACGATCTCCCCCTTCTTCCTCTGCTGGCGGATACGCACCTGGGTTCCCAGGCGAGTGCGCAGTTGCTCCTCCAGGTCGACGATCTCGGGGTCTCGCCGTACCTTCCTGGCGACCGATGTTCCACGTGAAACAATCCGTCCCTCGCGCTGCGCCAGGACCTCCGCTTCCCGAACCGAGAACCCACGCTTTTCCACCTGGCGCCAGGCCTCCAGCAGCCTGCCGCGATCCTGGATCATCAGGAGAGCCCGAGCGTGGCCCTCGGTGATCCGACCGTGCTCCAGGCTGGCCTGAACCTCCACGGGCAACCCCAGAAGTCTCAGCGTGTTGGCCACCGCCGGGCGGCTGACCCCTACACGTTGAGCCACCTGCTCCTGAGTCAGCCCAAACTCCCTGGAGAGCCTGTGGTACGCCTTGGCCCGCTCCAGTGGCGTCAGATCCTCGCGCTGCAGGTTCTCGACCAGGGCAATCTCGAGAGTCTCCCGGTCGGTGAGCGACCGTACCACCGCCGGAACCGTGCGCAGCCCTGCGGCCACTGCAGCGCGCCAGCGGCGCTCCCCCACCACGACCTCATGCTTATCCCCTCGGGGGCGGACGATGATGGGCTGCAGGATCCCATGCTCGCGCACGGAGGCGACCAGTTCCTCAAACTCCCCTCCGTCGATGGCACCCCTGGGCTGGAACGTGCCGGGGACGATGTTATCCGTGGGGATCTCCTGGATGCCCGCCTGTGCGGCGCCCTCCGACGCTCCCGGGATCAGGGCGGCAAGACCCCGTCCCAGTCCCCTCCGCGGCCGTCCGCCACCACCGGCACCCCCCCCGGGACCGCCCCCGGACTCGCTCGAAGAAATCGCGCCCGCTTCCGGAGCCATGGCCTTCCCGCCTTTCGCCGGAGCATCTCCCGGTGGATCCCCGCCTTCGCCACCAGGTGCAGCGCCGGAAACGAAGGGTCGGATGCCGGGAATATCCGGCGATCCAACCATCACAGGCTCAAGCGTTCTCTTGTCGCTCTCCGGGTACGGTTGGGGGGGACATTCCGACACGGGCGAGGACCTCCTTGGCCAGCTCGACGTAGGCCGCCGCACCCCTGGAAGCCGGATCGTACAGCGCCACCGGCTTCCCGTGGCTCGGAGCCTCCGCAAGCCGTACGCTCCGCGGGATCACCGTGGCGTACACCTTCTTGTTGAAGTAGCGGCGCACCTCCTCCGCCACCTGGTCGGAGAGGTTCGTGCGGCTGTCATACATGGTCAGCAGGACGCCCATCAGCTGCAGGCCGGGGTTGAGGTGGCGGCGGACCAGGGCGATGGTATCGATGAGCTGGGTCAGGCCCTCCAGCGCATAGTACTCGCACTGGATGGGGATCAGGGCGCCGTGGGCCGCAGTGAGGGCGTTGAGGGTGAGCAGTCCCAGGGAGGGGGGACAGTCGATCAGGATCAGGTCATAGCGGTCCGGGAGGACCATCACCGCATCCCGAAGGCGGGTCTCTCGCTGGGAGAGCGTCGCCAGTTCCACCTCCGCGCCGGCAAGACTGATGTGCCCCGGTGCCAGATCCAGACGCGCCACAATCGTGGGTCGGATCACTGAGGCCAGGGCCTCCCCCTCAATCAGCACATCGTACAGCGAGGAGGCCAGCGCACGCTTGTCCACACCGACACCGCTGGTGGTGTTGGCCTGGGGATCGAGATCCACCAGAAGCACGCCGCGACCTTCCATAGCGAGGCCTGTACCAAGGTTCACGGCGGTGGTGGACTTCCCGACACCGCCTTTCTGGTTGACGACGGCTATGACGACTGCCATTGTGACCCCGTATCCGCTATCACGCGTGTGCGGAGACTGTGGGTGTACTCGAACATGTGTTGGATACTTCTGCGTTCGGACCTTCTCGCGTGCGGGGCAACGTTCCCCCGGCCCGGCCCCACAAACCCGCTGTCTACCTGGCCACCAGACTCCACCTCCACCGGGCTGGCACAGCCACACCCGGCCCCGGAACAGTTCCACGGCGAAACTGCTCAAGAGCTGCTCAGGCGGCGCCGCTCCACACGGCTCCCTGCACGATGAAACAGAGGTCTCAGAGCGGCCGGCGAGCCGGCACTCCGGGCCGCCGCGGATACTGCGCAGGCGACGTGTTCACCTTGGGCACGGTGACGATGGCCCGGACGCTCCCGGCCACCGGCACGCCGCACACCACCACCGAGGGGACGCCTCCCCCGACCGCCGCCGCCGCGCCGCCCGCCTCGCGCGCCTCCAACTCACCCCGCGGCCCCTTCAAGAACACCGCCCGCCCACCCACTCGCACAAAAGGGAGACACAGTTCCACCAGCACCCGCAGCGGCGCCACGGCCCGTGCCACCGCCACGTCGAAGCCCTCCCGGTACTCCGGCCGATGTGCCACTTCCTCCGCCCGTCCCCACACCACCTCCGCCTCCAGGCGGAGGGCAGCGCAGGCGTGCTCCAGGAAGGCGACTTTGCGGCGCGCCGATTCCAGCAGCGTGAGCGCGACGTCGGGCCGGACCAGCTTGACGGGGATCCCGGGAAGGCCAGCACCAGTGCCCACGTCGATGAGCCGGGCACCCCGAGGCATGTCCGTGGTGCCGAGCCAGAAGAGGGAATCCAGGAAATGGCGGATGACGATCTCGCGGGGATCGGTAAGCGACGTGAGGCCGGCACGGGGTGTCCACTCCCGCAGGATCTGCAGGTAGAGGGCAAACGCCGCGGACGCGCCCTCCTGAAGATGGAGTCCGCACGCTGCGGCGCCCTCGTTCAGCAGGCTCACCGGGTCGCCACGCGGCAGGCTGTCCCGCAACCGCCCAGCGTGCGGAGAGTCGCTCCGCGGGGGCTCAGCGCGTCTGGAGCCCACGTGCACGGCGTCCGTACAGTCGGTACAATCGGCCTCTCGCCGCTCAGACCCACCGCGCCTGACACCGCGCCCAACGGCCCCGCTCCGGGAAGCCTGACCGGGCGCACCGATTTGAGCGTTCCGGCGGCGCCGGCGCACCGGTCATGCCACCTGATCCGCCGCGCCGGGATTCCGATCGTCGACGGCCTCACTGGCGGGCGGCTCGACCCCTTCGCGCCGCGGCGCGACCACCACGTAGCGCAGCAGGCCCTCGCCCTGACTGAAGGTGTAGACGCGCGGGTGGGACTTGAGCGTGACGTGGATGATCCGCCGCTCGCGGGCGTCCATGGGCTCCAGAGAAATCTCCCTGCCCTCCTGCACGGCCCGCTCCGCCGCGCGCCGCGCCACATCTTCCAACGCGCGGTGCCGGCGCTCCCGGTAGCCGCCCACG
>JACQTN010000005.1 GCA_016210785.1 Armatimonadota bacterium | reverse complement strand
TCACCGGACTCACGGCGCCCTTCCGACACCTCCGCACGTTCAACGTTGCTGGTCGGTTCACCCCACCTACCGCGCTCGCCAACTCCGCGTCGCCCCCCGATCTCCCTCTCCCGATTCGTGCGCACGCTCCAGACCGGCGGAGCCGGTCTTCGCATGACAGGTTTCCTGGTCAAGTTCCCGACCCGTCTGGCATGGAACTTGCTCTCCCTGCGGGCGCGGGAGGGCGGGACATGTTCGGGATCCTCAGAAGCGACCGAGGCCTTGCCAAATTGCCGCTCATCATCGTGCTGGCCGTCGTCTTGATCGGAGGCGGCGCCTTCGTGGGCCTCAAGGTGCTCGGCGGCAAGGGCGCCAAGGCGGCGCCCAAAGAGGTGCCGCTCACCTCCAGCGTGCACCCCCTGGGTACCTTCGTGATCAACCTGAACCCCACCGACGGGTTCAAGTACCTCAAGGTCACGGTGGCGCTGGTGGTCAAGAGCCCCCTGCCGGATGACAAGATCAAGGCGGAGACGGCCAAGGAGAAGTACCGGTGGTCGGACGTGCTGGTGAAGTCGCTCTCCGGCCGGACCTACAGCGAAATCCGCACCGACGAGGGGCGGCTCAAGCTGGAGCAGCAGCTCATCAGGCTCCTCAACGGCGAGACCGAGAAGGGCGAGCCCGCCAGGAAAGGCGCGGCCGCGGGGAAGGGTGGGCGTGCCGAAGACAGGGACGAGCACGCCGGCGAAAAGAGCGGGCACCCCAAGATCAAAGTCAAGGTGGACACCATTTACTTCTCGGAGTTCGTGGCGCAGTAAGACGCGATGGCTCACCAGTTGTCGCAGGCGGAACTCGACAACCTGATCGGCGTCATTCAGACCGGCCAGGCGGAGGTCCCCACGGGCAGGCCGGCGGGACCCGCGGTGGTGCGCTCCTATGACTTCCGCCGGCCGGATCGGTTTTCCCAGGACCAGGTCCGCACCATCTCCATGCTGCACGGGGTCTTCGCCCGCCTGGTGGGCATGGCGCTGTCCGTCCACCTGCGCTTCTCGGTAGAGGTCACGGTGCGCTCGGTGGAGCAGCTGCCGTACGAGGATTTCATCAAGTCGCTGGCCCAGCCCACGGTGATGGTGGTGCTGGAGATGCCGCCCCTCAGCGGCAAGGCCATGCTGCAGATCGAGGGCCCGCTGGCCATTCTGATCGTGGACCGGCTCCTGGGGGGCACCGGCCGTCTGACCCAGGGGGTGCGCCCGCTCTCCGAGGTGGACCGCGTGCTCATCGAGCGGGTGGTGGAAAAGATGCTGCCCGGACTGGCGGAGGCCTGGCGGTCCATCGTGGAGCTGACCCCGAACCGGGTGGGGATGGAGACCAACCCCCAGTTCGCGCAGATCGCCGCGCCCGGAGACATCGTGCTGCTCGTGGCGCTGGACGTGCAGACACCGCAGGACACCAGCACCGTCCACGTGTGCCTGCCGTACCTGCTGCTCCAGCCGGTGCTCAACCGCCTGAGCGCCACCACCCTGTTCCGCACCGCCGTGCACTCCTCCAACGAAGAGGCGCTGTGCATGGCGCTGGAAGACATCACCGTCGAGATGCACGTGCAGATGGGCCGGGTCCAGGTGAGCCTGGGAGACCTGCTGGGACTGATGCCCAACGACGTGTTGAAACTAGACCGGTCCACCGACGCGCCGGTGGACATCCTGGTCGGGCGGGAACCGATCTTCCGGGGCCGTCCGGGGCAGATCCGCCGCAAGCTGGCGGTCGAAATCCTGACACGGAGAGGAGTCCGCACACATGCCTGAGTCCCCGATGCCTTCGGAGCCCCAGGAGCTGCGGGTGACCCCCGCCGTCTCGCCCGAGGACGCGGCGGAGACCGCATCCGAACCGGCGGCGGAGGGTGAGAGCCCCGCGCGAGGCCTCGCCGCCCCACCGGCCGCCGCCGCGGAGGCGGTGGCCCGCCGCGTGGAGTTCGGCCAGCTCACGCCGCGCTCGCCGCAGCCCGCCGACCGCAACATCAACCTGCTGATGGATGTCATGCTGGAGGTGACGGTGGAGCTGGGACGGGCGCGCATGCGCATCCGCGACGTCCTGGCCCTGGGCCTGGGCTCTGTCATCGAGCTGGACCGGCTGGCCGGCGAGTCGGTGGATCTCTACCTCAACGACCGGCTCTTCGCCCGCGGCGAGGTGGTGGTGATCGAGGAGAGCTTCGGCGTCCGCATCACCGAGATCCTGAGCCCCGAGGCGCGGATGCAGACGCTGGGCACGCGGCCGGGAGCGAACACCGCCTCATGACCCGCGCGCCCACCGGCGCCACGGCGGCCGGCTTCTTCCTGATCGGACTGCTGCTGGCCGGCCTGTGGCCGGCCAGCGCTGCGGCGGCCGCGCCGGCGCCGGTACCGTCCTACCAGCCCCCCTCCGTGGGCACCTTCGAGGGGACCGGGACCGTGATGCGCGTGCTCGTGGCGCTGCTGGTGGTGGTCGCCATGGTGCTGATCAGCCAGCGCATGATCTGGCGGCTGGGCGCGCAGGGCGGCGGGGGCGCGCTGCGCATCCGGGACGCCCGCCGGCTCGGCCCCACCCACGCCCTGTACGTGGTGGAGGCGGGCGGGCGCCGGCTGCTGCTGGGCACCGGGCTCACCGTGGTGGCCGACCTGGGCGCGGTGGAGGATCCGCCCGGGCAGCCCGGCTTCGCCAGCCATCTCCGCGCCGTGACCGACCGCATCAATCGCCTGGGAGACACACCGCGGTGAAGACCGCCTTCCTCATCGTGGCCTTCGCCGCGCTGGCCGCCGGGATCCTGGTGGCCCCCGCCGGCGCGGCGCCAGCCGGCAGGGCCGCGGCAGGCGCCGTGCCGGGGATCCCGGTGCCGGGCGTGGACCTGCGCATCTCGCCGGCCACGGGCCCGCAGCAGGTGAGCACGTCGCTGCAGATCCTCATGGTCCTGACGCTGCTGGCGCTGGCCCCGGCGCTGCTCATCATGCTCACCTCCTTCACGCGCATCGTGATCGTGCTGTCGCTGGTGCGCAGCGCCATCGGCGTCCCCACGATCCCGCCCAACCAGGTGGTCATCGGCATGGCGCTGTTTCTCACCTTCTTCACCATGGCGCCGGTGATCACGGTGGTCAACCGGAACGCGGTGGAGCCCTACATGCGTGGCGAGATCGCGCAGGCGGACGCCATCCGCCGCGCGGAGGGACCGATCCGGGCCTTCATGCTGCGGCAGACGCGCGAGCGGGACCTGGCGCTGTTTGTCTCGCTGGCGAAGGAGGCGCGGCCGGCGAAGCCCGACGACATTCCCACCTACGTGATCGTGCCGGCGTTCGCGGTGAGCGAGCTGCGCACGGCGTTCTTGATGGGGTCGCTCATCTTCATCCCGTTTCTGATCATCGACATGGTGATCAGCAGCACCCTCATGTCCATGGGCATGATGATGCTGTCGCCGGTCCTGATCTCGCTGCCCTTCAAGCTGCTGCTGTTTGCCATGGTGGACGGCTGGCACCTGGTCGTGCGCGCCCTGGTGCAGAGTTTCATATAGACCCATGAATCCCGACTTTCTGGCCGCCATCGGCCGCGAAGCCATGACCGTGGCGATCCTGCTGGCGCTGCCGATTCTCGGACTCGCCCTGCTCACCGGCGTGCTGGTG
>JACQTN010000080.1 GCA_016210785.1 Armatimonadota bacterium | reverse complement strand
GGGCCGTCGTCACCGACAACCTGCGCCTGTGGGCGGTGGGGCTGCTGCCGCTGGAGTTCGTGCCGCGCGCGTGGTGGGCGGCCGGGATGGTCGGCGCCGCCGCGCTGCTGACCGCGGCCGGCGCGCGCGCGGGCGCTCCACCGCGGACGCTGGCGGCGCTCTGGGGCGGCGTGCTCGTGGGCGTCGCCGTGCTCTTCGCCCCCGTCCGCATGGATCAGATCGGCGGGCTCTACCTAACACTCCTGCTCGCCACGGTCTCGATATCGGCCTCCTTTCCGATCGGGATGGTGGTCGGCATCGGCCGGGTCTCGCGGCTGCCCGCCGTCAGAGCGTTCTGCACCGCCTACATCGAGGTCATCCGCGGAGTGCCGTTGATCACCGTGCTGCTCTGGTTCTCCATCTTCTTCACGCTGGTCTCGGGCGACGCGCTCACCAAGGTGCAGCGCGCCATCATCGCCATGACCATCTTCTCGTCGGCCTACGTGGGGGAGATCATGCGGGCGGGCATCCAGTCCGTCCCCCGCGGCCACATGGAGGCGGCGCGGGCGGTGGGGTTGAGCGGCGCGCAGACCATGCTCTACATCGTACTCCCCCAGGCCTTCCGCAACATGATTCCCGCCCTGGTCGGCCAGTTCATCAGCCTGTTCAAGGACACGTCGCTGACGGTCATCATCGGCCTCAGCGAGGTGCTGGGCATGGGCAAGGCGCTGCTGGGCATCACCAAGTACCTGCACAGCGAGCAGGAGGTGTACGCGTTCGCCCTGGTGGTCTTCTTCGTCTTCTCCTACGGCATGTCGCACGGCAGCCGGATCCTGGAGCGCAAGATGGGGCTGGGTGAGCGCTAGTGCTTGCTTGCGCAGGAAAGCGCAACATGGAGAAGGCCTTGCCCACATCCGGCTTCGCTCCGGGCGGCCTCGCCGACCCATCTACGGCTCGCTTTCTGTCGTTGCGATGCCAAACTCGCCCTTCGGGCTCAGACATGGCATCGCTCCTCTCTGGCTCGCCGAGATGGGTAGCCCGGCTCGGCCGCAGTCGCTCCGCCAGGATGTGGGCTTCGGCCTCTGCCTGGCAGTTGACGCGAACTTGCGCAAGGAGGCACGGGATCACCTCAAGAAATCACAAACGAACGATGGATCCGGGGACCCTGCGAAATCCGCAGGATTTCGTGGGGTGAGTTCGGGGACCCGATCCCTGCACAAGATGCGTTGCAGGCCGAGGTGAGATTCATGTCCATGGGCAACGGGCAACCCATCATCGTCATGGAACAGGTGCACAAGTGGTTCGGCAGACTCCACGTGCTGCGGGGCATCGACCTCCAGGTCGCGCCGGGAGAAGTGGTGGTGGTGATCGGCCCCTCCGGCTCCGGCAAGTCCACCATGATCCGCTGCATCAACCGGCTGGAGGAGCATCAGCGGGGCCGCATCGTGGTGGACGGCATCGAGCTGACCAGCGACGTGAAGAACATCGACGCCATCCGCAGCGAGGTGGGGATGGTCTTCCAGTCCTTCAACCTGTTCCCCCATCTCACCGTGATGCAGAACATCGCCCTGGCCCCCATGAAGGTGCGGGGCTGGCCGCGGGCCCGGGCGGAGAAGGCGGCCATGGAACTCCTGGAGCGGGTGGGCATGCCGGAAAAGGCCCATGCCTACCCGGGGCAGATCAGCGGGGGCCAGCAGCAGCGGGTAGCGATCGCCCGCGCGCTGGCCATGCAGCCCAAGATCATGCTCTTTGACGAGCCGACCTCGGCGCTGGATCCGGAGATGATCAAGGAAGTGCTGGACGTCATGAGCGACCTGGCCCGCGGCGGGATGACCATGATGGTGATCACCCACGAGATGGGGTTCGCCCGCGAGGTGGCCAACCGCATCATCTTCATGGACGAGGGGAAGATCGTGGAGAGCGGCACGCCAGAGCACTTCTTCACGGCGCCCCAGCACGAGCGGACGAAGTTGTTTCTCTCCAAGATCCTGCATCAGTAAGATCACGCCACATGGCATCTCTTCGCGATCCCCACCGGTCCAGAGAACTGTGCCTGCCGGCGCAGACCCAGGATCTCGATCAGGCCAAGTGTACCGGACCGTGAGGGGGGAGCCAGCCGTTGTTCGTTGATGCCGTCAAAGAAGACCAGGACGTCACCCTGGCTACAGATCTGTGTATCGTCGGCACAGGAGCGGCCGGCCTCGCCCTCAGCCGCGAATTCCTGAACTCGCAGACCGAAATCATCATCCTCGAAAGTGGAGGCCCTCCCGGGGAAAGCACGCCGTATGATCTCAACAAGGTCGAGATTGTTGGCCTGCCCAGCTACGGGGCCGAGCGTGGACGCGAGCGCGGGTTCGGCGGGACGACTCGTGTCTGGCCCGGTCAGTGCATGCGCCTCGACAGCATCGACTTCTCAAAGAGGCCGTGGGTTCCGCACAGCGGCTGGCCCATCACGCGCGCGGAGATTGACCCGTACTATGGGCGCGCGGAGGCTCTCCTGGAGCTTCCAGTCGATGGGTTGGCACAGAATATCGGAACCCTCCTGGGGGTTCGCCAGCCCGACTTTGATCCGGCGAAGCTCAACCTGACGTTCTCCATGTTCTCCCCCCGCCCGGACTTTGGTCGCCTGCTGGAAGGCGCGTTCCGCAATGCCCAGAACATCATGACGCTGTTTCATGTGACCGCGGTCAGGACTGGCACCAATGAGTCTGGTGCGCTCGCTGAGGTGATCGAGGCCCGTACCCTGACAGGACGGCGGATCTCGGTGCGGGCGCGCGCAATTGTACTCTGCTGCGGCGGAATCGAGAATGCGCGCCTGCTGCTGGCGTCGAACGACACCGAGCCGAACGGGGTTGGAAACCGACACGATCTCGTCGGGCGCTTCTTCCAGGATCACCCGATGAGCAGGTGTGCCACCATCGCGGCAGGCAAGCCGGGGCCACTGCAAGACGTCTTCGGCGTGTTCTACCGAGACGGCGTGCGCTACTATCCCAAACTGCGGCTGAGCGAGCGAGTCCAGGAGGCAGAAGGACTCCTCCATTGTGGAGGCAACGTCGGGTACCAGTTCCCGGACGATTCGGGGGCCGAGGCCGCCCTGCGGCTCGCCCGTAGCCTGCGCGCCCGGAGGTTGTCCACGCGCGTGTGGCGGGACCTCCGGTACGTGCTCCGGGATCTTCCCGGCGCTGCGGCTCGTGCGGCAGTATGTCCGGGGACGATCGCACACCGAGCTTCCGCGGGAAGTGTACCTTCTCGCCATCTGCGAGCAGGCACCGAATCCAGACAGCCGGATCATGCTCGCGGACACGAAAGATGCTTTCGGCGTTCCCTTCGCCCGGCTCGACTGGCGGGTGACGGACCTGGAACGACGGACGATGGAAGCGTTCGTCCGCGCCGTCGACGCAGAATTCGCGCGCCTAAACCTGGCGGGAGTCCAGCGGGACGAGTGGCTCACAAATAGTGGGAGTGAGTGGACCCGGCGCCTCAGCGACACTTTCCATCACATCGGCACCACGCGCATGGCTTCCAGCCCGAAAGCGGGCGTCGTGGATGCCGACTGCCGCGTTCACGGCGTCGCCAACCTGTTTGTGGCGGGCAGCTCGGTCTTCCCCACCTCGGGATATGCGAATCCGACCCTGACCATCCTGGCCCTGGCGATCCGTCTCGCCGACCACCTGAAGACGACCGTGCTGCGATGAAACGGATCGTGCTGCCAGGGACCGATCTTCAAGTCTCGGTGCTCGGCTACGGCTGCGCTTCCTTCGGTAGCCAGCTCGGCGACCGCGAGAAGCTGCGGCTCCTCCACGCGGCATTCGATGCGGGCATCACCCACTTCGATACCGCGCGCGTGTACGGGCTCGGCGAGGCGGAACGCGTCCTGGGGCGGTTCCTGACCGGCCGGCGCGACCAAGTCACGGTGACCACGAAGGTCGGGCTCGCGCCCCCCCCACGGTCCACCTGGCTGACCGCGGCGCGCGCGGTAGCCCGGAGAGTGGTGGGTACCAGTCCATGGCTCAGACGTCAGGTCAGGCGCGGAGCAGACGCGCTCATCAGCGGGGGGCGGTTCAGTGTCGCCGACGCGCGGGCAAGCCTTGAGACGAGCCTGCGGGAGCTGAACACACAGTTCGTGGACATTCTCCTGCTCCACGAGTGCCGCGTCCACGACATCTCGGAGGAACTCCTTGAGTCCTTGAACGCCTGCGTCCGAACGGGCATGGCCCGCTACGTGGGCGTGGCAACGGACCCGGCAACAACCGCGGATCTACTTTCCCGAGGACACTGGTTCCCCACCGTGATCCAGATTCCGCGCAGCTTCATCGAGCCAACACTTGGAGCATTGCCCGGCGGCCACGGGCGCGCGACCATCACGCATTCGGTACTCGCCCGTGATCTCGCCCCTCTCTGGACTTATGTTACAGCTTCCCCCGCGCGGACCCGCCGGTGGTCTGAAGCCCTGCAGGCTGACTGCTCGAACCGCGACGTGCTGGCAACGCTGCTTCTGCAGCAAGTCGTCATGGCGAACCCGCAGGGTGGCGTGCTATTCTCGTCGCGGCGGCCAGAACGAGTCCGTGGGAACGCCGAGGCCGTGGCACGGTCGCGATCCGCGCCAGAACAGATGGCGGCATTAGCGCGGCTGATCGCCGAGCTTCGCGCGGCAAGTCCGGCGAACGAATAGGGCTACTCCTCCGTGGTCGCCTTCGCCGCGGGGCTCTTCCCTTCGTAGTCCTGCGGCCAGTCACTACCTGTGGTGACTACGGACCAGTCCGTGCGGCTGAATGCGTCTATGAATACTCTGGCGAATCGCTGGCCGGGTTGCTGGGGAATCGTGACCCGGATGATCTTGACGGACCCCGACGTGTAGGCCCTGGTGTTGGCGGCAAATTCCCTATCCTTGGTGAACAAGATGTCGTAGGATTCCGCGAGTCGGTACAGGCTACCGTTGTCGACACCTTTGAGCCCGAGGCTGGCGACGGAGTCGACCGTGTGTCCGAGTTGGCGAAGCGCGTGGAGAACCGATCGGGGAGGTTCTCGTCGAGGAGAATCCTCATGCGACGGTGGTGAGGTCCGAGTGGGCCAGTTCCTCAAGCGCTCCTCTGACTGCCTCCTCGGTGAGAGACGGGTACTCCCGCACCAGTTCAGAAATGGTCATGCCGGCGGCTAGGGATTCGAGCAAGAACTCGACGGAGATGCGCGTACCGGCGATCCTCGGCTTCCCCCCGAGATGTTCAGCATCTGCCACGATCCACTTACCCATCAACGTCACCCTTTCTCCACCCGCGCGCGCCAAGGCTGCCGGCGCCTGGCGCAGGCGTCCAACAGCCTACTCCTCGGTGGTCGCCTTCGCCTCCGCCTTCTTCCCCTCGTATTCCTCCAGCCCCTGCTGCAGCGCGACCCACGCCAGCGTGGCGCACTTAATGCGCACCGGGAACTTCCGCACCCCCTGCAGCGCCACCAGGTCGCCGACGTCGCGGTCCTCCCGCGGGTCCTGGCCGCGCATCATCGCCTTGAACGTCTCGATGAGCCCGCGCGCCTCCTCCAGCGTCTTGCCCAGGATCTGCTCCGTCATCATGGATGCGGAGGCCTGGCTGATGGAGCACCCGTGTCCTTCGAAACGCACCTCGCTGACCCGGCCGTCCGCCACCCGCAGGTAGAAGGCCAGCTCATCCCCGCACAGGGGGTTGGCCCCTTCCACTTTGATGTCCGCCGGGTCCAGCGCCCCCCGATTGCGGGGGTGAGAGTAGTGGTCGAGGATGACCTCCCGGTAGAGATCGTCAAGCGCCACGTCGGCCCTCCGCCCCTACCCCGGAGCGGCGGGACGGAGCGAAGTAGGCCAGCACCTTGTCCAGCCCCCGCACCAGGGCGTCGATGTCGTCAGCAGTATTATACAGGTACAGGCTCGCCCGCACCGTAGCCGCCACGCCGAGCCGCCGGTGCAGCGGCTGGGTGCAGTGGTGGCCGGCGCGCACGCAGATCCCCTCCTGGTCCAGGACCTGGGCGATGTCGTGCGGGTGAACACCGTCCATGGAAAAGGCGATGGCGCCCCCGCGCTCGGCCGGGTTCTTCGGCCCGTGGATGCGCAGGCCCTTGATCTCCTGGAGCTGGACCAGCGCGTATCCCGTCAACTGCTGTTCGTGGGCACGGATGGCCTCCATGCCGATGCGGGTCAGGTAGTCCACCGCCGCACCCCACACGATCGCCCCGGCGATGTTGGGCGTGCCCGCCTCGAACTTCCACGGCGGCTCCTTGTAGGTGGACCGGTCCAGCTCCACCAGCATGATCATCTCCCCGCCGCCGTGGAATGGCTGCAGCGCCTCCAGGTGCTCGTACCGGGCCCACAGGGCGCCGATGCCGGTGGGCCCGCACATCTTGTGGCCGCTGAAGGCGACGAAGTCGGCGCCGAGTTGCTGCACGTCGACCGGCATGTGAGGCACGCTCTGCGCCGCGTCCACCAGCACCAGGGCGCCCGCGGCGCGGGCGCGGCGCGCTGCCTCCGCCACCGGGTTAAAGGTGCCCAGCACGTTGGACTGGTGGGCCAGCGCCACCATCCGCGTGCGCCCGGTCAGCAGGCGGTCCAGCTCCTCCAAGCTGATCTTCCCCTCGCCGTCGAAGTCCCAGAACTTGAGGCGGGCGCCGGTCATTCCGGCGATGAGCTGCCAGGGCACCAGGTTGCTGTGGTGCTCCATGGTGGTGAGGATGATCTCGTCCCCGGCCCGGAGCGAGTGCAGCCCCCAGGCGTAGGCCACCAAGTTGATGGCCTCGGTGGTCCCGCGGGTGAAGACCACCTCCTCCGGCCGGCGGGCGTTGATGAATCCGGCCACCTTGCCGCGGGCCTCTTCATAGGCCAGGGTGGCCTTCTCCGCGATGGCGTAGATGCCCCGGTGCACGTTGGCGTTGTACTCCTCGTAGTAGCGCACCAGGGCGTCGATCACCTCCCGCGGCTTCTGCGAGGTGGCGGCGCTGTCCAGGTAGACGATGGGCTTGCCGTGCGCACTCTGCCCCAGCAGAGGGAACTCATCCCGCACCCTTGCGCTCAGTCCCATGCTCTTCCCCTTCCGCTCCCGCGCCGTGGCGCCCGAAGTCGCGTGCGCCGGACGCTGTTGATGGGCCGGTCCGGCGCGTTCAGGCGCTCCGGTGGAGGACAAAAAAACCCCTCCAATTCCTCGGAGGGGTTGCCGGCCGGCAAACCTCTTATCTTCCGGAATTGGATTTTCACCCCAGAAAATTCACGCCGCGAATTTTCCGGAGGCCCCGGGATTCCGCGGGAGTTGGCACCGTCATCCGGACGCAGCCGGACAGGTTGCCGGGCGTCATTGGGCCCGTCCCTCAGCCTCTCTGGATAAGAGAATCCAGGATATTCAATTGTTGGAGGCACTATAGCATACCCCGTGCCGCAGTGTCAAACGCTGTCCGGCAGCCAGTTCCCCCCGCACCCTACCCTGTTCGTTCGACGTCTGTGCAGAGCGCGCCATCCTACCGCGCTCACCGACGTCGCGGCGGCACGTTCCACATTCGTGCAACATGCTCCACCCTACCGCGCTCATCGTACCCACGGCGCCCCGGGGGAGAGGGGTAAGAGGGATCCTAGCGCCGGTGCGGCTTCGCCTTGGCCACCTGTCCCTCCGGCGAGACGTAAATGTCGGCCCCCTCGACCTTCACCGGGTACACCGCCACCGACTTCACCGCCGGCAGCGACAGCACGCGCCCCGAGGGAACGTGGAACCGCGACCCGTGCTTGGGACAGGCCACCACCTCCCCGTACAGGTCGCCCTCGGCCAGCGAGGCCTCCTCGTGAGTGCAGGTGTCGTGGATGGCGTAGACAGTCCCGCCGAGATTGAACAGGGCGATCCGCTCACCCGCGACCTCCACCACCTTCGCGGCGCCCGGCGGCACCTCGTCTGTGGTTGCCACGCGCACGAACTCTGCCATGCGAGGCTAGGCTCCGCTCCTCTCCACTAGGGTGTCAACTGGTTTGGCATTTCTCACACAGCTTCTTAGCTTAGACTCTCATCTTGGCCGCGATCTCGCGCTCCAGCGCCTCCCGGATGTACGGCAGGGGGATGCGATCCAGGACGTCGGAGAAGAAGCCCTCCACGATCATCCTCACCGCCTGCACCCGGGTCAGCCCGCGGCTGCGCAGGTAGAAGATGTGCTCCTCGTCCAGCCGGCTCACCGAGGCGCCGTGGGTGCAGCGCAGGTCGTTGGCCATGATCTCCAGCTTGGGCATGCTGTCCGCCTTGGCCTGCTCGGAGAGGATGAGGTTGCGGTTGATCTGGAAGGCATTGGTCTTCTGGGCACCGTAGTGCGCCCGGATCATGCCCGAGAAGACCGAGCGTGCCTGGTCGGTGAGGGCGCCCTTGTAGAGCAGGTTGCTGGTGGTGCTGGTGGCGACGTGCTCCTGCAGCGTCTGGAAGTCGTAGTGCTGCCGCCTGTCCCCGAAGAACACGCCCAGCATCTCGGAGGTGGCGCCGGAGCCCCGCAGCAGCGCCTCCACGCCCAGGCGCATCAGTTGCGCGCCAAAGGCGATCACCAGGCTATTGACCGTGGTGTCCCGCTCCAACAGCGCCCGGATGACGCCCACCTGCCAGACGTGGCGACTCCAGTCCTGGTGGTTCACGTAGCGCACGGTGCTGCCGTCCCGCAGGATCAGTTCCACCACCGGCACGGCCAGGGTCTGCGCCTGACCCTCCGCCGAGCGGTACGCGTCGATGAGGGTGACCTTGCTGCCGGACTCCGCCAGCACCAGGGTATGGGGGAAGACGGCCGCGCCCTCCGTGTCGATCCACGCGTGGGAGAGCAGCGGCACCTCCACCTCCACGCCGCGCGGGACGTACAGGAAGGTGCCGCCGCTCCGAAACGCGGCGTGCAGGGCGTGCAGCTTCATCTCGTCGGGGCGGACGCAGGTGTGCAGGTGCTCGCGCAACAGACCGGCGTGCTCGCGCACCGCCGCGTCCAGATCGGTGAAGATGACCCCCTTGCGCCGCAGGGCGCCGTCCAGGTCGCGCTGCACCGTCAGGGAGTCCCGCTGCAGGAGGAAGCCGGCGCGAGCCCCCGCCGCCTCCAGCCAGGCGGAGACCTGCGCCGGCAGCGCGGCCCGTCCGTCCGGCTCCGCAAACGGCCGCAGGCTGCCCAGGCGCAGGCCGCTCAGGTCGGTCTTGCGCCACCCCTCATCGTGCACCGTCGGCATGGGCAGGGCTTCAAAGGCTGCAAACGCCGCCAGGCGCTGTTCCAGCGCCCACCCGGGCTCTCCCATGCGCGCAGAGAGAGCCTCCACGGCCTCGCGGGTGAAGCCGGCCAGCGCGGGCGCCTGCACCGTCGAGTGATCGCTCATGAACTCCTCCGCGACGCGCCTGCGTAGTCAGTAGTCATGGGACGGCCCCAGGATGCCGGCGAGCTCCCGGGGCCACCCCGCGGGTGGTGAAGATCATCGACCCTTAGCCGACCGAACCCTCCATCTCAAGCTCGATCAAGCGGTTCAGCTCCACCGCGTACTCCAGCGGCAGCTCCTTCACGATGGGCTCGATGAAGCCGCGCACAATCATGTTCATGGCCTCGTTCTCCTTGATCCCGCGGCTCATCAGGTAGAAGAGCTGCTCGTCGCTCACCTTGGAGACCGTGGCCTCGTGCGTGATCTGCACGTCGTCCTCTTCGATCTCCATGGTCGGGTAGGTGTCGGAGCGCGACTTCTCGTCCAGGATCAACGCGTCGCACCGCACCGCCGACTTGCTGCCCGTGGCGCCCTTGTACACCTTGACCAGGCCCCGGTAGCCCGCCCGGCCGCCGTCCTTGCTGATGGACTTGCTCACCACCACGGACTGGGTGTTGGGCGCGGCGTGGATCACCTTCCCGCCCGGGTCCTGGTGCTGTCCCTTGCCGGCGTAGGCGATGGACAGGATCTCCGCCTTGGCGCCCTCCTCCAGCATGAACACACTCGGGTACTTCATCGTGATCTTCGAGCCCAAATTCCCGTCCACCCACTCCATGGTCGCGTTGCGGTAGGCCACCGCCCGCTTCGTCACCAGGTTGTAGGTGTTGGCCGACCAGTTCTGGATGGTGGTGTACCGGCAGCGCGCGCCCTCCTTGATGATGATCTCCACCACGGCGCTGTGCAGCGAGTCGGTCGTGTAGATGGGCGCCGTGCACCCCTCCACGTAGTGGACGTAGGAGCCGGGCTCACAGATGATGAGCGTGCGCTCGAACTGCCCCATGTTCTCGGCGTTGATCCGGAAGTAGGCCTGCAGCGGCACGTCCACCCGCACCCCCTCGGGCACGTAGACGAACGACCCGCCCGACCAGACCGCCGAGTTGAGCGCCGCCAGCTTGTTGTCCTCCGGCGGCACGACGGTGCCGAAGTACTCCTCGAAGATCTGGGGATGCTCGCGCAGCGCCGTGTCGGTGTCCAGGAAGATGACGCCGAGCTTCTCCCACTCTTCCTTCAGGTTGTGGTAGACCGACTCTCTCTCGTACTGGGCGCCGGCGCCGGCCAGGAACTTCCGCTCGGCCTCCGGGATGCCCAGCCGCTCGAAGGTCCGCTTGATGTCCTCCGGCACTTCCTCCCAGGTGCGGCCCTTCTTCTCCGTGGGCTTCAGGTAGTAATAGATGTCGTCGAAGTCGATCTGGGTGAGGTCGGCCCCCCACAGGGGCAGGGGCTTCTTCAGGAACGTCTCCAGGCTGTGCAGGCGGAACGCCCGCATCCATGCCGGCTCGTTCTTCATGTGGGAGATCATCTCCACGATCTCCCGGTCCAGGCCCTTGCGGG
>JACQTN010000079.1 GCA_016210785.1 Armatimonadota bacterium | reverse complement strand
CTGTACGCAGTGGTGCAGTACCTCTCCCAGTCCCTCATCGACCACCTGCGGCTGGGATGGCGCCTGGTGGGCATGGTGCACGACCACTTTCTGATCGTGGTCCCTCCGCAGATGCGCCGAGGCGAGATGTGGTACCGGGGCACCGCGGACGCGGTCTACCAGAACCTGAACCTGATCCGGGACTTCGATCCGGATCTGGTCGCCATCTTCGGCGCCGACCACATCTACCGCATGGATGTCTCCCAGATGGTGGACTACCACCTGGATCGCGAGGCGGACGTGACGGTGGCCGCGCTCCCCGTGCCCATCGCCCAGGCCAGCGGCTTCGGCATCATCGAGGTGGACGCCACCGACCGCATCGTGGGTTTCGACGAGAAGCCGGCTCACCCCAAGCCCATGCCGGCCAACCCGTCCCACGCCTACTCCTCCATGGGCAACTACATCTTCCGGCGGCAGGTGCTGGTGGACGCGCTGGTGGAGGACGCCCGCCGCAGCACCGATCACGACTTCGGCCGCACCATCATCCCCGAGATGGTGGCCGCCCGGCGCGTCTTCGCTTACAACTTCCTCCACAACGAGATCCCCGGCCTCCGCCCCTATGAAGAGCGCGGCTACTGGCGGGACGTGGGGACGATCCAGGCCTACTGGCAGGCCCACATGGACCTGCTGGGCCAGCATCCGCGCTTTGACCTGAACAACCTCCGCTGGCCGATCCACACCAACCCGTTCCCCGGGCCGCCGCCGCGCTTCGTGCGCGGGGAGGTCGAGGACGCGCTGCTCGGGGAAGGCACCGTGATAGAGGACGCGCGCGTCCGCCACTCCATCCTCGGCCGCGGCGTGACGGTGGAGCCGGACGCGGTAATCGAGGAGTCCATCGTGATGGACCACACGGTGGTGGAGCGCGGCGCCCGGCTGCGGCGCGCCGTGGTGGACCGCTTCAACGTGGTGGAGGCCGGGGCCCGCATCGGGTACGACCCCGATCGCGACGCCCGCCTCTACCACCTGGACCCGAGCGGTATCGTCGTCCTCCCCCGCGGCCAACCTCGCAAAGTCTAGGAAGCTGTGTGGGAAATGCCAAACACGGCAGCTCCTCGCGGAAAGTAGCGGGGCCTAGGAAGCGGCGATTGCGCGACGGCCCGATACTATGAAGGATAGGACCCGGCGCCGGCATGCGCGAAGAGTTGGGGTGGGAAAGATCGTGGCGCACAGAGCGGCCGCAGCGGCAGAGCGGTGACGGTGGACGCAACGACCCTCACGGTTCGCTTCAAGGACTCCCGCATCGAGCTGGTGCACGGCGCGGGCGGCAAGGCCACGCGCCGGCTCATCGAGGGGCTGTTCCTGCCGCTATTGGCCAACCCCGCGCTGGCGGCGCTCGGCGACGCGGCGCTGGTGGAGATGGGCGAGGCGCGCCTGGCGGTGACCACCGACGCGTTCGTGGTGCGGCCGCTGCGCTTTCCCGGCGGCTCCATCGGCGAGCTGGCGGTCTACGGGACGGTGAACGATCTGGCCGTGTCGGGCGCGCGGCCGCTGGGGCTGACCGCGTCATTCATCCTGGAGGCGGGACTGCCCGCGGAGACGCTCCAGGCCGAGGTGGAAGCCATGTCGCGAGCCGCGCAGCGGGCGGGCGTGGCGATCATCGCGGGCGACACCAAGGTCGTGGAGCACGGCAAGGCAGACGGCATGTACATCACCACCACCGGGATCGGGCTCGTGGACCCGCGGGTGCGCCTGGACGCGCGCGCGGTGCGACCGGGGGACCGGGTGCTGCTCTCCGGCCCCATCGGCGACCACGGCATCACCGTCCTGCTGGCGCGGGGCGACGTGAACCTGGACGCCGATCTCGTCTCCGACACGCGCCCGCTCACCCCGCTGGTGGCGGCGCTGGTGGAGGCGGCCGCGCCGGGCCTGCGCTGGATGCGGGATCCCACGCGGGGCGGCGTCGCCTCCGCGCTGAACGAACTCGCCCGCGACTGCGGCCACGGCGTCGCGCTGCTCGAAGAGGCCATCCCGGTGCGCGACGCGGTGCGCGGCGCCTGCGAACTCCTGGGGCTGGACCCGCTGTACGTCGCCAACGAAGGGCAGGTGCTCGCCGTGATCGCGCCGGAACACGCGGACGCGGCGCTGGGGGCGCTGCGCGCCACCCCCGGCGGCGAAGGTGCGGCGATGGTGGGGGAGGTCCGCGAGGGGCCGGCCCGCACGCTGGTGGCGGTGACGGTTTACGGCGGATCGCGCGTGGTGGACATGCTCGTCGGCGATCCTCTCCCGCGGATATGCTAGTGCTTGCCTGCGCTAGAGGGCGTCATAATAGTGGCCTTGCCCACATCCGGCTGCGCTCCGGGCGGCCTCTGAGCAGACTGTCGGCTGCTTCTGCAAGCAAGCATCTAGACGCAATGCAGACGTCCATGGATCACGTGCTGCAGGAGGCGGTGAACCCCTGGAATCTCCGGAGGGGCCCGCGGAGGGCGGATTGAGGGTCTTCGGAGATTTCAGGGGTTCAGCGGAAGTCGCCGGCGATGGCGCGGCGTGAGCTGTACGGCACGCGGCACTGCCCCTACACCGCGGAGTTGCGGGCGGAACTGGAGTGGCAGGGCGAGGCGTTCGCCGAGTACGACGTGGAGCAGGACGCGGAGGCGCGCCGCCGGATGCTGCGGTTGACCGGCGGGGTCCGCACGGTGCCGGTGCTGGTGGAGGACGGGCGCGTGGTGTCGGTGGGGTGGCAGGGACGCGGATGCTACGTCGCCGCCGATGACTGACGCCAACCGCTCTGCCCTGCGCGTGCACGTGCGCGGCGTCGTCCAGGGCGTCGGCTTCCGCCCCTTCGTCTACCGCACCGCCCGGCGGCACGGGCTGGCCGGGTGGGTGCGCAACGCCCCCAGCGGCGTGGAGATCTACCTGGAAGGTCCGGGCGACGCGTTGGCGGCGTTCCTGGACGACCTCCGCGGCACGCCGCCGCCCGCGGCGCGGATCGTCTCGGTGCAGACGGTGCCGGTGCCGCCGGAGGGCGCCGCCGGGTTCACCATCGACGAGAGCCGGCGCCGCGATTCGCCTACCGCGCGGATCTCGCCGGACCTGGCCGTCTGCGACGCCTGCCTGGAAGAGCTGTTCACCCCCACCGACCGGCGCTCCCGCTATCCTTACATCAACTGCACCAACTGCGGCCCGCGCCACAGCATCATCCTGGGCCTGCCCTACGACCGGCCCCTCACCACCATGAAGGACTGGGAGATGTGCGCCGACTGCGCGCGGGAGTACGACGACCCCGCCGACCGCCGCTTCCACGCGCAGCCGATCGCCTGCCCCGCCTGCGGGCCCCACTATTGCTTCGAGGCGGACGGTGTGGTGCGCGGCCGCGGAGAGGCAGCGATGACGGAGGCGGCGGCGTGGCTCCGCGCCGGGAGGATCATTGCCATCAAGGGGGTGGGCGGCTATCACCTGGCCTGCGACGCCCGCAGCGCGAAGGCGCTGCGCGAGCTGCGCGAGCGAAAGTTCCGCAAGGAGAAACCCTTTGCGCTGATGGCCCGGGATCTGGGATGCGCCCGCGATCTGGTCACGCTGACCGCCGAAGGCGAGGCGCTCCTGACCTCACCGGCCCGGCCCATCGTCCTGGCGCCGGCCCGTGTCGACCTTCCCGGCGTGGCGCCAGACAACACGGACCTGGGGGTGATGCTGCCTTACGCGCCGCTCCACTACCTGCTGTACGCCGCGGGTGCGCCGGAGGTGCTGGTGATGACCAGCGCCAACCGCTCGGAGGAACCCATCGCCTATCTGGACGGCGACGCGCGGGAGCGCCTGGGCGGGATCGCCGACGCCTTCCTGGCCGGGGAGCGGCCGATCGCGCGCCGCGTGGAGGACTCGGTGGTGCGCGCCGGCCCGGCGGGTCCGGCGATCCTGCGCCGGTCCCGGGGCTACGCGCCCGGCGCGGTGGCGGTGCTGCCTGCCGGCCGCCCCATCCTGGCGGTGGGCGCCGACCTCAAGAACACCGTGACGCTGGTGGTGGATGGCGCCGCGTTCACCAGCCCGCACATCGGTGACCTGGACCACACGGCCACCTTCGCCGCGTTCCAGGAAACGATCCGCGACCTGTGCGCGATGTACGAGGTGGACGTCGCGCGCCTGCTGGTGGTGGGCGACCTTCACCCGCAGTACGCATCCACCACGTACGCGCGCGAACTCCCGGGCGAGCACCTGGAGGTCCAGCACCACCGGGCGCACGTGGCCAGCGTGCTGGCCGAGCGGGAGGCGTGGGACGTCCCGGTGGTCGGCGTGGCGTTCGACGGCACGGGCTACGGCGACGACGGCGGCATCTGGGGCGGCGAGATCTTCACCGGCACCCTGCGCGGCGGACTGCGGCGGGTCGGACACCTCCGTCCCGCGGCGCTACCGGGCGGGGACGCGGCCGCCCGCTTCCCCGTGCAGGCGGCGGCCGGGTTTCTGGCTCAGGTTCCCAATCTGCCCGACCTCACCCGCCCGCCCTTCAACTTCCCCGGCCGCTACCACCACGCGCTGGAGCTGGTGGCCAAGGGCGTGCGGACCTTCCCCACGACCTCCATGGGACGGCTGTTTGACACCGCGGCGGCGCTGGTGGGGTTCACTCGCGAGATCACATTTGAGGGGCAGGCCGCGATCTGGCTGGAACACCTGGCGCGGCAGGCGCCGCCGGCCTCCTCCTATCCCTTCCCGGTGGAGGGCGACGAACTGGATTTCCGCCCCCTGCTGCACGCTGTGGCGGAGGACCGGGCGCGGGGCCGCGACGCTGGGGCAATCGCGCGGGCATTCCACGAGGCGGTGGCCGCGGGCGTGGCGCGGGTGTGCCTGCGCTGGGGCGAAGAGACGGGCGCGCGGCGGGTCGCACTCTCGGGCGGGGTCTTCCAGAACGCCCTGCTGCTGACACGGGTCGGGGAGATGCTCAGCGCCCACGGCGGGCTGGAGGTGTGGGTCAACCAGAACGTGCCCACCAATGATGGCGGGATCAGCCTCGGCCAGGCCGCCGTGGCGGCGGTGGCGTCGGGGGAGCCCGCCGGATCGCACGTTTGAACCGGGCACCGCCCCCTGGCGCAATCTTCCGCTGTCGGTCCGCGAGAAACTGCACAGGCTGTTCCGCCGCGCGAAGACGCACCCGGACCCGGCGGTGCGCGGGCCGGTGCCCGCCGCGCGCGGGCGCGCCGCGCCGGTTTCGACCAACGGACCCGCCTACCCGTTCCCTCCCGCGACGGACGGCTGCGTCGCCACCGGCCAGCGGGCAGAGTGCGCGACGGCGCCGCGCCAACCGCCCCGCACCGGCGGCTCTGCGGGCAGCCCCTCCAGCAGCGTGCCGATCTCGGCCCCGGTGGTCGGGCGGGCGAAGTAGAAACCCTGGCCCTGATCGCACCCCATCGTCTGCAACCGGGTGAGCTGCTCCGCGGTCTCGACCCCTTCGCACGCCACCGCCAGGTTCAGCGCCCTGGCCAGGCTCACCATGGCCTGCACGATGGCGGTGTCCTCCGGATCGCGGTCAAGCTTTTCGATGAAGGAGCGGTCGATCTTCACCGCGTCCACCTGGAAGCGCTTCAGGTAGCTCAGGGACGAGTAGCCCGTGCCGAAATCGTCGATGGCTATCCGCACCCCCAGCGCCCGCAGCCGCTGCAGGACGCCGGTCGTCTTCTCGCCGTCATCCATCAGCACGTTCTCCGTGATCTCCACCTTGAGGCTGCGCGGGTCCAGCCCGGTCTCATGCAGCGCCTGCGCGATCTCGTCCACCAGCCCCGCGTGCTGGACCTGGCGCGGCGAAAGGTTCACGCTCACCACGAGCGGCGGGTCGTCGGGATGCCGTGCCTGCCAGGCGCGCACCTGCCGGCACGCCTCCGCCAGCACCCACCGGCCCAGGGGCAGGATCAGCCCCGTCTCCTCCGCCAGGGGGATGAACTCGCCCGGCGTCATCAGGCCGAAGGCGGGGTGCCGCCAGCGCACCAGCGCCTCCACTTCGCCGATGCGGCCCGAGGCCAGGTCCACCACCGGCTGATAGTGCACGGTGAACTCGCCGCGCTCCAAACCCCGGCGCAGGTCCCCCTCCAGTTCCAGCCTGCGCAGCGCCCGCGCGCCCATGCTCTCGTCGAAGACCGAGTAGTGGGACTTGCCGGTGGTCTTGGCCCGGTACATGGCCAGGTCGGCCTCGCGCATCAGGCGCTCCGCCTGCCCATCCTCCGGCTGGCTGAACGCGATGCCCACGCTGGCGGTGGCGAAGACCTCGTGCCCGTCCACCACAAACGGCGCGCGCAGTTGCTCGGCGATCCGCTCTGCGACCCGCGTGGCGTCCGTGACGGTGGCGATGCGCTCCAGCAGCACGGCGAACTCGTCCCCGCCCAGCCTCGCCACCGTGTCCTCCGTCCGCACGCAGGCCCGGAAGCGCAGCGCGGTGGCCACCAGCAGCCGGTCGCCGATATGGTGACCCAGGCTGTCGTTGACGACCTTGAAGTTATCCAGGTCCACGAACATCACCGCCACCGACTCCTGGCGGCGGCGCGCCCGCGCCAGCGCGTGGTCGACCCGGTCCATGAACAGGGCGCGGTTGGGCAGCTTGGTCAGGGCATCGTGGGACGCCTGCCGGGCCAGCTCCGCGATCTGGCCCTCCAGTTGCTGCGCCATGTGGTTGACGGCGTCGGCCAGATCGTTCATCTCCCGGACGCGGCCGGGCGGGATGCGCAGGTGGTAGTCGCCGGCCACGATGTTCCGCGTGGCGGCCAGCATGGACTCCAGCGGCCTGGAGATGTCCCGCGCGAGCAGCAACCCGGCGACAATCAGGAGGACGACAAGGACCAGGATGCCTGCCAGCGACGTGAGGGCGCGCTGCCGGGAGGCCGCCACCAGGTCGCCCGTCGGCACCAGCGCCAGCAGCAGGCCGTCGTCACCCAGGGTCCGCGCGGACGCCTGGATGTCGAGGCGGGCCAGCGCCCGGTTCAGCCGAGGCAGCGCCTGCGGAGTCACGGACGCGGCGCGCAACAGGCGCACGATCGCTGGCTTCATGCCGGCGGTGCCGTTGATCAGGCTGCCGTCGCGGAACACCGCCAGCTCCACGGCGGCCCGGTCCCCGACCTCCTTCAGCGCGTTGCCGTCCAGCACGGTTCCCACCACCAGGGCGCCCACGACGGCGGAGGAGACGCCGTTGCGATGTCCCTTGATGGGAACCGCGGCAAACACGGCGAGCCCCTCACCCGTCACCGACGCGGCCGACTGGGTGAGCCCGGCCAGCGCGCCCCGCACCAGCACCGCGGCCTCGCTCCCTCCGCCGACGCCGAGGCCGATCAGCTCGCCGCCGCCCTCGCCGAACACGGTGACGAACTGCAGCCCGAGCTTGACCTTCAAGTCCAGCAGCACCTGGGCCGCGCCCACCTTGTCGCGATCTCTGACGGCCTCGGCCAGCCCCTTCTGGTCGGCCAGGAGCTGCACGAAGATCTCCTTGGCCCGCCGGCGCTCCTGGACGCGCCGGGCGATGCCCTCCAGCACGGAGGCACCGTAGCGGTTCACCAGGAGATCCGTCTGGCGGCGTGCCAGCACGTCTTCCATGGCGCCCAGGCCGGCCCCGGCGATCACCACCAGCGCCACGATGGGCGCCAGCAGGCGCGTGCGCAGCGCCATGGCCCGCCGCTCAGCGCCCGGCGGCATACCCGTACTCCTTCAGCACCGGGAGTGCCGCCGGCCCGGCGGCGAAGTCCACGAACCGCGCGACGGCGGGCGACGCGTCGCGCCGGGAGATGAGGGCGTAGGTGAGGTGCCAGGGATAGGTGCCGCGCGCGATGGAGTCGGCGGAGGGCATGACGCTGTCCAGCGCCAGCACGCGCACGTTCCTCGCCTGGTAGATCCGCAGCAGCCCGGCCGCCGCGTACCCTAGCGCGTAGGGCGTGCTCTCCAGCGCCGCCACCATGTCCTTCGACTTGTTGAGGACGACGGTGCGCGCCCGCACCGGTTGCCCGTTCATGATTTTCATCAGCACCCCGTGGCCCGAGTCCCCCTCGTTGCGGTTGAGCACGATGATCGGCTCGGCCGGGCCGCCGATCTGCTGCCAGTTCGTCGCGATGCCGCCGTAGATCGCGCGGACCTGCGACGTGGACAGGCCGAGCACCGGGTTGGGCAGCCGTACCGCGAAGACGACGGCATCGCGGGCGAAGGGACGGGAGACCAGCGCCTCGCGGGCCTCCTCCGGCGAGAGGGGGCGGGCGGAGACGGCCAGGTCGAGCGTTCCCTGCGCCACGCCGCGGATCGCGCCGCCGGTGTTCACGCCCGCGGCGAATTCGATGCGGGCGTCGCCGCGCTCGCGCGTGTAGGCTTCCGCCAGTTTCTGGACCACCGGCAGCCCTTCTCCCGACCCTGAGATGCGCACGACCGCGTCCTGCGGTGCGGCAAGCGAACGACGGACCTGCCAGGTGCCTGGCACAACGCCTGCACAGACCACGAGCATCGCCGCCGCAGCGGCGAACATGCGGCGTGGCAACATTGGCCTCCCCCTCTGCTCCCACGTCTGGAAGTCCGCCGGACCGCCCAGTATCCGGTCCGCGGCAGACCGGCGGCGCATCCCGCGATGCAAGTGCGATCTTGCATAACAGGTTTTCGACCGGGACAGGGAAGACCTGAAGACCGCGCAGCGCACGGGGCGGGACGGGAGTGGCGATATATTGACATAATTCGATTTATATGCTACCCTCCCAGGTCAGAGGAACTACCTGTCCGGAGGGCAGATCATGGCGCAGAGCACGGCACAGACCGCGGCACGGACCCCGGCGGGCTGCTGCCCCGAGTGCGGGTGCGCCAGCCACGCCGACAGCCTGGATCGCAAGGCGCTCGCGGCCCGGGCGCAGGTGCTGGCCGCCCTGGCGGATGACACGCGCCTGGGAATCATCTCCCTGCTGGCCGGCCACCGCGCCCTGTGCGTGTGCGACCTGGTGGAGAGCTTTCCCGTGGGCCAGCCCACCATCTCGCACCACCTGCGCGTGCTGCGCGAGGCGGGGCTGGTGGATGCGGAGCGGCGGGGCGTGTGGAGCTACTACTCGCTGCGACGGCAGGCGTGCAAGGAACTGGTCGGCTGGCTGCTGGACCTCGTCTAGATCAATATTCATCAATTTAAGTGCGGGAGGTGTGCCATGCCGGTGTCGATCCGCGCCGCCACCCCCGGCGACCTGCCTGCGGTGCTGACCCTGCTGCGCGAGGCGCGGCTTCCCACGGACGGCGTGCCCGAGCACTTCGGCCGCTTCCTGGTCGCCGAGGACGCGGGCCGCATCATCGGGTGTGCGGGTCTCGAGATCTACCCCGATGCAGATCGCCGCGCCGCCCTGCTGCGCTCGGTCGCGGTCAACCCGGCCCGGCGCGGCGAAGACCTGGGGCAGCGCCTGACGCGGGCGGCCCTGGACCGGGCGCGCGCGGACGGCGTCACGGAGGTCGCACTGCTCACGACCACGGCGCAAGATTTCTTCACCCGCTTCGGCTTCGCCCCGGTGCCGCGCGAGACGGTGAATCCCGCGCTCCATGCCTCCAGTGAGTTTCAAGGGGCCTGCTGCGAGACCGCGGTGACGATGCGCCTCCACCTCGCTCCGCCCGCGCCCGGCGAGATCTGGCCCGCTGCGGGCGCGCCCGCAGCGGGCCGGGATTCCCGCGGCGGATGATGGCGGCCCCGGTGCGCACGGTGGCCGCCGCCGCGGCCCCGCTGGTGCCCGCGCTGCTGGCGATGGCGGCGCTGACGCTGCCGCCGGTGGGCGTGCGGAGTGCCGGACGCAGGTGATGCTCGGACTGACCCACCTGAAATGTCTGGAGT
>JACQTN010000078.1 GCA_016210785.1 Armatimonadota bacterium | reverse complement strand
GGGTGGGGGTGAGGGTAGCCTGGAGCGCCCCGTAGTCCCCTCACCCTATCCCTCTCCCCGATGGGAGAGAAGACACTCCCATTTTCATACTTTCGCTGGTACTGGTGCCAGATCCCCGGCATGACCGACTCCCCGTGATTGTGCGTATGCCAACGCACAGACGATGCTCGGACTAACCCACCCGAAATCTCTGGAGTGCCCCCCTCCGCGGCAGATTGAAGGGCTTCAGAGATTTCAGGCGGGTCACAGGCGGAGCCGGTCCTGCGCATGTCCTCACAGGAGGAATCAGGGCCTATCATTTGCGCGCCGCCAGGTGCCGGTCGTAGCCGTCCAGGCAGTGGGCCGGCGCGCTCAGAATCGACTGCACCAGCGCGATCCCTCCCGACGCCGCGTAGCGGTCCAGACGCTGGTACCGCGCCCGCATCAGGTCGGCGGTGTCCAGGGATCCCGAAGGGATCGTGCCGTACAGCAGGGTGCTGGACGCGATCTTCTCCGTGGCGTTGGTGAAGAGCAGTCGCACGATCGCCTCGTGGTCGCGCACCTCCTGGATCTCCGGCCGCACCCGCCCCGCCTCGATCTTGGGCAGCAGGATGGCCACCTTCGGGTTATCCAGGTGGTCCTGGGGGGTCTGGAAGGGGCTGAGGTCGACGGCGATCTTCGTCCCCCACACGTCTTGGACGTGGTCCGTGCGCAGGTTCAGGCGCCGGCCCACCTCCGGGAAGTCCACCAGCAGCGTGCCCAGCCGCACGTTGTCGTAGAGCGCGCCCTTGGAGAACCGCCAGCCCTCCGGCGTTGCCTGCAGGTGGGTCATCTCGGTGCTGAACAGCGTGAAGCCTCGCTGCAGCCCGGCCAGCAGGAGGACGGTCTTGCCCGCGCCGGGCGCGCCCAGCACCAGGATCAACTCGTTCGCCGCCGCGTGGTACAGGCCGCTGGCGTGGAAGCTCATGATGCCGCGGGCGCGCTCCAGCATCGCCATCATGAACTTGAAGAAGAGGCCCAGGTTGCCGAAGAGCGAGTAGCGCGGGTCCTTCACGCTGTGCTCCAGGCGCTGGAACGGGCCCACCGCCACCACCTCGGTTTCCCCCGCGTTGATCTGCCCCGGCCCCTCCACGTCCCAGGCGTACAGCGCGCCGTCCACCCCGTCCTCCGGGGACACGTCCGCCAGCGCCAGGATGTTGGTGCGCAGCGAGTGCACGACGCACCCGGAGAAGTACTCCTCCGCCGCCAGCAGGGCGGGATTGTTGGTGACGGCTCCCAGCCGCAACCCCAGCAACTCGAAGCCTCGCCCGTACGCGCCGTGCGGGTCCACGTCGGCCCTCCAGCCTCCGGCGGCGCTATGCGGGTGCGCCCACCAGTTCGTCGCGGTAGGCGAACAGCGCCGGCAGGCCGCCCGTGTGCACGAAGATGACGGGCTCGTCCCTGCCGACGCGCCCGGCGCGGATGTGGTCGATGAGCCCGGCCATCACCTTGCCGGTATACACCGGGTCCAGCAGCAACCCTTCGGTGCGGGCAACCAGGTAGATGGCCTCCCGGCAGGCGTCCGTGATCAGCCCGTACCCTTCGCCCACGTACGCGTCGGTGTTGATCACCTCGCCGGGCTCCAGGCGCGCGTCCAGGCCCAGGCGCTGCGCGGCGCCGTTGCCGATCTCCGCGATGGACGGCCGGTTGTCCCCGCCGATCCTGGTGGCGGGCAGCCCTACGACTTTCCACCGCCGCCCCAGGGCCTTGCCGCCCAGCATCAACCCGGCCTGCGTGCCTCCGCCGTGTCCCATGTGCGGGACGCCGCTGCCCGAGCAGACGTAGACCCAGGCCGGGTCCACGCCCAGCGCCTGGCACTGCTCGTGCAGCTCCACGGCGCACAGCGTGTAGGCGATGGCGGTGCACTCCGGCACCGCCGGCGCCCCCATGACGTAGGGACGCCGCCCCTTGGCCCGCAGCTCCTCCGCCAGCCGGCGCTTCTCCGCCTCCCGATCCACCTGGGGATCGATGAACCGGATTTCCGCCCCCATCAGGTGATCCAACAGCAGATTGCCCTGAAGCTCGACCTTGAGCGTGCTGCGCGGCAGCAGATAGGTCTTCAGGCCCAGCCGCGCCGCGGCGGCGGAGAGCTGCCGGGCGTCGTTGGACTGCGGGGCGGCGCTCTGAATGACGCAGTCGGCCCCCTGGCGCAGCGCGTCCGCCAGAGTGAACTCCAGGTGCCGGCTCTTGTTGCCGCCCAGGGCCAATCCGGTGCAGTCGTCCCGCTTGACGAAGAGGGGGGGGCACGTGGCGCCACCCATTGCGGCGGTCAAGCGCGGCAGCTCATCCAGCGGCGTCGGCAGGTGGGCCAGGCGGACTCGGGGCACGCGGTCGATGAGCGCGCGCACCGCCGCAGCGGTCAGGGCCGGCGGGCGCGGCGGCGCGATCCCGGCATCTCGTGGAGCGGGTGTCGGATCCATTGAGAACTCCTCCGCGGGCAGAGTGCGGTGTGTCGGCCGCAGCGGACTGGTTCACCGCCGTATGAAATTCAGCGGCCGCGGGCACGCTTCCTCTGGGATCAGAACTTGCGGAGGCGCTGCGCCTCCTGGATAGCCCAGGCCAGCCGGCCACGGATATCCTGCGCCAGCGACTGGGGCGTGCTGCCGGCGAAGGCCGCGTCCGCGGCGGTCACCTGAACGATGAGGGTCTGCCGGGCGAAGACTCCCCACGCGCCCGCGGACATCTCCCGGGCAGAAATCTCGAAGGGCTGGAGGTCGTCGTCAAACAGACGGTCCAGGCG